>CAIVPY010000356.1 GCA_903907885.1 uncultured Bacteroidota bacterium | reverse complement strand
TCAAGGAATGGGATTGATGGAAATTGGTTTCCTTGCCTTATTTGCAGGTGGTTTCTTATTTGTGGTTTTCAAAGCATTGGCAGCAGCTAATTTGTATCCTACTCGTCACCCATACATATACGAAAGTGCAATGCACGATACAGGTGTATAATAAATATACTTTATAAAAAAAGAGGCTGTTTTACTAAGACAGCCTCTTTTTTTATATAACAGCAAACTCATTATTGCTCAAATAACTAAACAAAAATTACCATAGAATTCAATTTATAAAAAACTTTTTGCAACATAAAAAAAGCCATTTCAATTGAAACGGCTTTTATTATTTTAGCCTAAATAGGCTTTTAATATTTTGCTCTTGCTTGATTTTCGTAATCTACGAAGTGCTTTTTCTTTAATCTGACGAACTCTTTCTCTTGTTAACCCTATCTTTTCACTAATGTCTTCAAGCGTATGTGCTGGTCCTCCATCTAAGCCATAATAAAATTTCAATACATCTTTTTCTTTTTCGCTTAGTGTTGAAATAACACGGTTGATTTCTTTTTGCAAAGATTCGTTAATCAATTGAACATCTGGTCTTGGCTCATCGTTACTATCTAATACGCCCAAAAGTGTATTATCTTCACCTTCGGTTAATGGAGCATCAATACTCAAGTGTCTTCCTGTGCTTCTCATTGCATTTTCCACTTCTAGTACTGGAATATCCATGGCCTCTGCAATTTCGTCAACTGTTGGTTCGCGTTCTAATTCTTGTTCAAGTTTGGCAGCTGTGTTACCAATTCTACCTATTGAACCAACTTTGTTTAAAGGCAAACGCACAATACGACTTTGATCAGCCAAAGCTTGCAAGATTGATTGTCTAATCCACCAAACTGCATATGAAATAAATTTAAAACCTCTGGTTTCATCAAATCGCTTAGCTGCTTTAATCAAACCTAAATTGCCTTCATTTATTAAATCACCCAAGGTTAAACCTTGATTTTGGTATTGTTTTGAAACAGAAACAACAAAACGTAAATTTGCATTTACCAAACGCTCCAATGCAACTTGATCTCCTTCTCTGATTCTACGAGCAAGTTCCACCTCCTCTTGTGCATCAATCATAGGCACTTTGCTTATCTCATTTAGATATTTATCTAACGACTTGCTCTCACGATTGGTGAACTGTTTGCTTATTTTAAGTTGTCTCATCTATACTTTTATTTCCAATTTATTAAAGAAAATGAATTAATTAGGGTTGCAAATTTCGCAAAAAGATAGGCTATAAACGAAAAAAAACAATATCTTTTATGTAAGTTTTTATAATACAGTTGATTAATGTTTTTTGGTAACTTGTATAATACTATTCAATTCGGCTTTTTATATGATAACTAAATAGTTATAAAAAACATTAATAATTAAAATTTCTAGCCAAATTAACGGGATTAAATTTGGCTAGATTAAATATGAAACTTGCCCTTTCAAAAGGGTGGTATAAGCCTTGAATATCCCATGCATTTTGAACATCTGTTGAAGCAAAAAGAGGTAAGTAAATCTCGAAAATTCCTTTAGCTACACTGAGGTAAATACCACCGCTGTAACTTAATTGAGTTTTTGATGGGTAATAAACATAAGTTGTTACGCTACTTCCTGAGATTGACGTAGCCGTATAGCCTGATGGAATTTCAAAATACACCATATCTCCATATACACCAATAGGTAATTTAATTGGAAAAGGAATGGTAATATTAGCAGATGTTAGCCAAGTTTTACTGCTTCCAATGCTTACAAAATTTCTAAAACCCGCATCGCGGTTTATAATCTGACGGCTATAAATATTATATTTAGGGTCATTTTCCGCTCTTCCTATTAATGATTCATCATATAAATAGTCATTTCTACCTGTCGTTCCACCTCCTTGGAAATTGCTTTTATCAAGTTGCTTTTCGTTGTATAATGTTCCACTACCTGTATTGAAGAAGGTACCTGCAAATAGTCTTATTTGTGCCGTTTTCTTACCGTCTTTGTATAGCAAACCTTGTGTGAATTCAGCACTCAAACGATTGTATTTGTAGTCGAAAGTACCCGATTGAAAATCTACATTTATAGCACTTGGATAAGTTTTTAAATCATGTTTGAATTGGTGTTTAACATCCAATGCAGAAAATGCTTGGTTGTTCCAAGTACTAAAGAAACTAGTACTTTGTTTGTTTTCTAAAATGCTCACATGGCGAATGCTTAGCACATTGCTAAACAAGCTTCTTTCCGTATTTTGTTTAAAATGTATTTCAATATATGGAGTGAATTTTTCGTAGGTGGTTGATGTTGTTAAATCATGGTTAATGCCTAAAGAATCTCTAAACCCATCTTTTATCAATCCTAATGAAGCAAAACGAGCGGCACTTATACCTACTTTTATTTTGTTGACACATTTATTTTCTGAAGGGTATAGGTTTCTTGCTAATTTAAAATAGCCGTTTATATCGTTGGTAGCGAAACTATACATAGGCACAAAATCAAACTCTGTTTTTTGTGCAGGAAAAATGTCGTTAGCAATGTATAGGCCCAACATGCTTTTGTTATATACATTGTAACCATAAGCAGGTAATACAAATACTTGATTATGATTGCTCTTTTCTAAAGAGGGCAGAAACCTGACATCAAGGTTACAAGTTTTAAATAGTCCTTTGTTTCGTATGGTGTTATTTTGTCGATATAAATCAAGGCTCGTTTCTTCACCATCAATGTACCATTTTGCGGCATTGTTTTGAGCTGGCATTTCTATTGTTTGAGTACCACTAAAACCTCTTACAGAATTACGAAATATAACCATCCCTTTTTCGGAGATAGCTTGAATTTCGAATGGGGTGTTTAGCGTACCCTTATTTTTTATTTTAATTTTAACGCTTGCGTTCCCCTCAACTGTTTTGTGTTTTAGTCTTAGCATTTTGTAGTCCATTTTATGATCGCTGTTCATTACATCATCAAAAAACCAAGATAGTTTTTTGCCTGTGAATCGTTCAGCATGGTTTTTTAGATCATTTGGTAGAGGGTGTTTAAACTTCCAATTATCAAAATAGCTGTGTATCATATCATCAAACAATGAAGTTCCTAAATAATATTGAAGATATTGGAATGATAAAGGGTTCTTTGCATAAATGATGGTTCCATAATTTGTATTGGTATAGGCTTCTGAACGAAGGTTGCCATCTTGATCTGAGTGTTTGCGGGCACTGTAGGCATATAAGAGTTTCGACATGCCAAAACCTTTTTCGTTAAACCCAAATAGTCTATATATTTTTTGTGAATCCTTAGCTTGCTCTGTAGTTTGTTTTCTTTCATCACCGCAGCGGTTTTCGTAATAGGTGTTTATGCTTTCATCCATCCATGGGTACTCACGTTCGTTACTTCCGAGATGCCATAAAACCAATTGTGTCCCACTTCGTGAATAATGGTAGTTCTATCAATACTTTCGCAATTGGTAATGGTGGGATATTCCATTCCACCTCCTGCTTTTAGCGGTGTAATTACAACTTGTGCTAAATTGTAAGGATATTCACCTACTTTATTTGAGTAAAACTGAACGGCCTCGTTGGTATATTCAATACCTTCTTTAGTTGCTTTTGTAGCAAATAGCCAGGTGTCAACTTTTTTGGTTTCGGATAGGTTTACAACATCGTGAAATACTTGAAATTTTTTGCTGCAAAACCAAGCAAAATCATGCACATTGTTTTGAATATAGTGCAAGGTTTTTGTTTTGCTTGCGGATGGGTTAGCTGGTTCTTTTGCTAAGCTGTCTTTGGTTGATTTGGATATCAACCAATCCTTTTCTTCTTTGTTTTGTAAATCACCTGTGGCTGCTAACACGTAGTCTTTGGGTAAGGTAATGCTTACATCAAAGCCTCCAAATTCGCTATAAAATTCGCCTTGATTTAAGTATGGCATAGGATTCCAACCATTAACATCATATACTGCTGGTTTGGGATACCATTGCGATATGCAATACATTTGGTCTTCGTGCCCCATGCGGCTGAACACTTTAGGAATTTTAACAAAAAATGGAGTTGCTATTTCTATTGTTTGTCTAGGTAAAACTACTTGATTTAATGTGATTTTAGCAATGTCAATATCCATAGTTAATTGCCAGGTACATAATTTATTATCAATTGTAAATGCTAAACTATCAATAAAGCCTCTTTCTTCGGATTTGGCAAAGTAAAAATCGGTTTTCCCATTCTCCAAATCTTGTTTGGCATAGGCTGTTTGGTTGTTTTTATAAGCATTTGGCCAAAGATGGATAAATATTTCTTTTAGGGTGTCAGGTGAGTTGTTTATATATTGCATATTGATATTGCCTGTTAAGGTGTTTTCAATATCATTTAAACTTACTTGAATGGTATAGTTAACCGTTTGTTGCCACTTGCTTTGTTCGAGTGTTTTATGTTGAGCAAAAACGGTATTTAAACAAATAAAAACGAATGTTAGTGTAAATGTTTTTTTCATATAGAGGGCAATAAATAAAATTTCTATCCAAAAATGGAATCAATTATTTGTTCGGTTTAAAACGAACAAGAGCGTTTACTTTTTGTGCTTTTTTATGGGCTTCTTCTGCTGTTTCTGCCAATATAGTAATATGTCCCATTTTGCGTTTGGGCTTATTTTCACTCTTCCCATAAAGATGTACATACACGGCTTCCATGGCCGATATTTCCTCTAGGCCATCTATTTCGTAGGTTCCAGAAAAATCATCAGCTCCTAAGAGGTTTATCATCACAGCAGGCTGTATCGTTTTAGTGCTCCCTAATGGAATGTTAGCAAGTATTCTAATTAATTGTTCAAATTGAGAAGTATAGCAAGCCTCAATGCTATGGTGTCCACTGTTATGAACCCTAGGAGCTATTTCGTTTACCAAAATATCATTGTCAGGGGTCAAAAACATTTCAACTGCAAAAATTCCAATACCATCCAATGCTTTTACAGCACGAATGGCAATTTCTTCGGCTTTTGCTTCTATGGTTTTATCAATTTGGGCAGGGCATAAAAGAAAGGTAACAAGGTTGGCTATAGGGTCAAACTCCATTTCGACTGATGGATAGCAAATGGTATTGCCTTGTCTATCTCTGGCCACTATCACAGAAAGCTCTTTTTGGCAAGGGATAAACTCTTCGAGCACACAAGGTACATCAAAGGGAATGGCGTTAAGGTTGTCTAAAATATCTGCTTTGTTAAGTAACATAACCCCTTTGCCATCGTATCCATCTGTGCGGGTTTTGGCTGCAAATTTATGACTATTAATTTGAGCTAAAGCCCCCTCCCATTCATTTTTGTTATTTACCAACACAAATACACTACTAGGTATATTGTTATTGAGATAAAACTGTTTTTGCAAGCCCTTGTCTTGTATAATTTGTAATATTTTGGGTGATGGAATAATGGTTTTGCCTTCTGCTTCGAGCCTTAACAATGCAGCTGTGTTCACATGCTCAATTTCGTAAGTAATCACATCAGTTATCTCGGCCAGTTTTCTTATGGCGACTTCGTCTTGCAAGCTACCCAAAATTAAACTATCACAAATGCCCGCACAAGGGCAGTTAATGTCGTTTTCTAAAACATGAATGCTAAGGTTTAACCGGAGGCTTTCTTCAATCATCATGCGGCCAAGCTGACCACCTCCTAAAATGCCAATGCGAGTGTTAAGTGGATTCATATATTCTGGGCAAATATAGTTTTATTTGTAGCATTTGGGATGGCATTTGTAGTAGGCAAGTTATCTTATAAAATTTATGATTGACCTCATTCGATTTGTATTGATAAACACCTCCCCAATAACAAAACACTTTCAAACTCCCTGAAAATGTTGATGGTTTTACAAGCGAATTTTATAACGCTATAAAAACCATTTTCTTAGAGATTTAATCTGTGTTGCTAGCAATGGCAATATAAGTGCAAAGAGGTGTAAATTATTTTATTTGAAAAAAGCCTAGAACTTTTACATTTGTGCATCATGATTAGAAAAATAATCTATTTGATTTTGCTATTACTTTTTATTGCCGGGTTGGGCTATGTGGCATACCGTTTTTATGATATTCAAAAAAATGGCAACAACGCATACTTGTTTGAAAAATATTATAAACCTTATTCAAATTTCTGGACCAATACCATGATAGATAGCGATACCAGCCATTTTGAAGTAATTGCCATGAAATATTATGATGCCAAAGATTACAATTTAGCTATCGAAACCTTCCACCGCTTTGAGCCCGAAAAGGCCGATGATGGCAATTACAATTTGTATCTAGGTATATCGTACATACAAACAGGCTTTGATAACTTAGCCGAAATACATCTTTACACCGCTGTAGATAGCTACAAAGAGTTTAACAACATATACACCGCCAAATGGTACTTAGCATTGGCATACCTGAAGAGCGAACGAAACAAAGAGTGTAAAAAATTACTCAACGAAATAATAAACGTGAATGCGCCTTTTAAAAACAAGGCCAAAGAACTGTTAGACGAACTAAACTGATGATAGACCTAAGAAGTGATACGCTAACACGCCCAAGCCCTGCCATGCTTGATGCCATGATGCAAGCCAAAGTGGGCGATGATGTGTTTGGCGAAGATGAATCAATAAACACCTTACAGCAATATGCAGCCGATATGTTTGGCATGGAGGCAGCCTTGTTTTGCCCTAGCGGCACTATGACTAATCAAATTGCCATTAAGCTACATACTCAAGCAGCTGAAGAAATTATATGCCATGATTTATCGCATGTGTATTTGTATGAGGGAGGTGGCATAGCCTTTAACTCGGGCTGCTCAGTGCGCTTGATTACAGGCAATAATGGAAGGTTTACAGCCAATGATGTGGAAGAGAATATTAATAAAGAAGATATTCATTTCCCTCGAACCCGCCTTGTATGTATCGAAAACACCATGAATAAAGGTGGTGGCGCTTGCTGGGATTTAGATGAATTGAAAAAAATAAAACAAGTGTGTACTGACAACAACCTGGCTTTGCATCTTGATGGCGCTCGTTTGTTTAATGCCTTGGTTGCCAAAAATCAAGATCCACGTTTGTATGGAACAATTTTCAACACCATATCCATTTGCCTATCAAAAGGACTGGGTGCTCCTGTTGGCTCTCTTCTTTTGGGAAGTAAAGAACATATTTACAAAGCCAAACGCATACGAAAAGTGTTTGGTGGTGGAATGAGGCAAGCTGGATTTTTGGCAGCTGCTGGTTTATATGCCCTACAAAACAACATCGAAAGGCTTGCTATTGACAATAACAGGGCCGCCAAAATAGCCGAAGTATTATCGAAGAAGACTTTTATAGATCATATACTGCGTGCCGAAACCAATATTGTAATTTTTAAAGTGAAGGACGAATACTTAATAGAAAATTTCTTGTTGGCACTGCATCAGAATAATATCAAAGCTGTGCATGTTGGCAAAAACAAAGTACGTTTTGTGATGCACTTAGACATTACCCAAAAAGATTTTGATTCAATCCTTCAAGTAATTGAAACCATGGAACTAAAGCAAGTATAGTTACAAGTAAGCCGCCATTTCATTTGCCATTTTCATAGCCTCATGCTTAGCTTTTTCGGCAAAGTCTTCCTTTGGTGATGCGTAAATAATACTTCTAGAAGCATTTATCAATAAACCAATATCAGGGTTCATGCCATATTTTACTACATCCGCTAAGCTTCCTCCTTGGGCTCCCACACCAGGAACCAATAAAAAATGATCAGGTACAATTTTTCTGATTCTCAAAAACTCTTCTGCTTTGGTAGCACCTACCACAAACATGGCATTGCCACTATTTGTAAATGCAGAGGTGGTTTTTAACACTCGTTCGTATAAGAAATCATCACCCATCTTTTCTTGCTCATAGTCTTTGCTACCTTCGTTTGAAGTAAGGGCTAATACAATGCCCCACTTGTCTTTGTATTGAAAAAAAGGTTCAATGGAATCTTTGCCCATATAAGGTGCAAGTGTTATCGAATCAAAAGAAAGGGTTTCAAAAAAAGCACGGGCATACATGTGGCTGGTATTGCCTATATCACCTCTTTTGGCATCAGCTATGGTGAAAATATTTTTAGGAATGTATTGCAGGGTTTTTTCCATGCTCATCCATCCTTTGGCTCCATTGGCTTCAAAAAAGGCTGTATTGATTTTATAGGCTACACAATAATCTTTGGTAGCATCAATAATGGCTTTGTTAAACTCAAAAACAGGGTCTTCTGAGTCTAATAAATGGGTGGGTATTTTATTTATATCTGTGTCTAAACCAACACATAGGAAGCTTTTCTTTTGACGAATTTCACTTATTAACTGCTCACGATTCATGCAGCTAAAATATTAAGTTAAATTCAAGTACAAAAGTATTCAATGTTTTTCCATTAGAATTTGTGTTGGCATACACCCCATTGTTAAGGTTGTTTAGTCCCACTTTGCTCTTTATTTGAAATCCTACAAAGGGTGTATGATACTGATAGGCAGCCGCAATACCAAAGTCGTAATCCGCCACCTTAGGTTTGTTGCCCTCGGGCAAAGGATTATTATTTAAATATAAGGTCGAATTGATTAAGGTTGAATAATAAGGTCCAAGTAGTAGCCTCACATTGTTGCTGTTTTTATTAGGCATATACATAAACATAACAGGCAAATCAATATACATCAAACGAATGGTGGTGTATTGCTGACTATCAATATTATTGTTCTTGAAATTACTACCCCTGAAAGAGCCTGTTAATTCGGCCTGCAAAGCGGTATGTTTACCCAGTTTTCTCTTCACATACATGCCGCCATTTAATCCAAAAGAAGCCTGGGCCCTATCGGCTTCGCTACCTATGAGTGTATTCACCTGAAAACCCATAATCACACCTAAACGGTAATCGTCATCAGGCTCAGGTTTGGCTATTTTTTCATCATCATCGTATAGCAGGCTGTCAGCCTCGCTTTGTGCCAAGCTTGCCTGACAAGTAAATAATGCCAAACACAAAATAATGGCTTTAATTAAGGGCTTCATGTAGTGCAAAATTATGTAGTTTAACGAAGTTCTTACTTAATTTATTCTTATTATTTTAAAAAGATAGGAAGTTGTCATCATTAAGATATTCTTCCGCATCATTTTCCTTTTCGGTATTTATGTTCTTCTTGGATTTTGAAGCCACAAAAGGCATCCAAAGCAGTTTAATGGATAGATAAATTGTTGGTTTTACAGTAGCCTCATAGTATGATTTTCCGCCTTGCTCTGCATCTTGTGTAAAACGCAATTGCTGCTTACTACTGATAGCCAAATCAGCCATCAACCTGAACTTGGGACTTATTTTGTATATAACATTGGCACCGAGTAAATAACTGCTTCTTCTAAACAATACAGTATTGTATGAACTATCAAAATAATTGCGGTTCATAAATCGGTTCATGCTGCCATTGGGTTTTAGGAGCAAACCCGCACTCAAATTGGAATTGAAAACATGTCGGTATGTGATGTTGTAGGGTAGGTTAACAAGCAATATATTTTTTTGGTTAAAACGATAGGTTCCGCCCACAATGGGAAGCAAATTACCTTCGCCAAACAGATAGGTATAAGTAAGACCAATGCGGTATTTAAATTTTGTATTCACCATCCTACTATATAAAAAGCTTGCATTATAGCGCCAAGTAGGATTGTTGATGGTATATTCATCTTCGTTAAGCATAGGCCTTATACTTAGCAAATACATGTTTTTTATACCCGAGGTGTAAATGCCATTTATACCAAGCGATAAGTTGATGAGTTTTCTGTCTAAGGCTGTGTTTTCAAAATTGGCTGAACTTAAAACAAAGCTAGGCTGAAAACCCAGGTATAAGAAGCGTTTAAGGCCATATTCGCTTGTGGCATAATTACTATGATAGAGGGGTAAGTTTAAAGAAAGGCTGCTTTGCCCCAAGCCAAAAGTATGGGTACTGCTATCATATTTTTGATTGCCCAAATGGCTGTACGAAAGCATGAATCTTGGGCTCGTGAGCATTTGCAGGTTTTGTGCCAATACATGTAGGGCAACCATCAGAGACAATAAGAGGAAAGCATATTTTTTAAGCACGTTTGCAATTTAGGAATTAGCGATGAATAAAAAACCTTTGCTTGTTAGAGCAATGTATACAGCAAAAAATATATATCTAAACGAATTGAATACTAGCTTCATTCGCAGGGCATGAGCGAGTGTTTGAACTTGTTAAGGTAATAAGTAAGGCATTTAAAACAGAAAGTACTCGAATTAAAGTAGTAAGTAAGCCAATTGATAAAGCAAGTAATCAAATTGCACCCGTATATGAACCTTTTGCGGCAATAAGTAAATTATTTAAAATAGTAATTAAGGCAATTAAAGTGATAAGTTGGCAGATTGAAACAGAAAGTAAGCAAATAGATGCGTCATAATAGCAAGTTGATGTGTTATAAATCAAATTTCATGTGATAAGTTAGGCTTTTGGAGTAATAAGTGAGCGAAATTCGGCAGTATAAATGAGATTGGGCGAATAGACTAAGAAGCAAATTCATAAGAGGGGCTTAAAAGCTTAGCAGAACGAGCGCTAGGAATTGCCTACAAATAATTAAGAAATACCATGTGCAAACCAAAAAAAACAAATATAATTGTGCAACAAAAAATTTAATGAGTAGCACAAAGCCATCCATATTTGGGTGGATTGGAGAAGTTTTTGGTTAAAAAACTTCCTTTACAGATAAGTTAGTATCAATAAACCCAAAAGTAGAAATAACTATGAGAAGGTTGTTTATTATAATTATTGTAATTGTTGTGTTTGGTTCGAATATATACAGCCAAACGGATTCTTCGATTTATTCAAACACAAGGTATGTTCCTAGATTTTCTATAGGTTATCAGGGATATGGATACTTTGAATTAGGTATTTGTAGACAATATTGTGGATATAATAAAAATGGTGGTGGATGTTCAGATTTCTATTTGACAAATGAGTTTATTTTAAACAACTCAAATGTAATTTGGGGTCCAAAGATTGGATATGAACTGATGATAGCGGGCAATATTGCCATACTTCTTGGATTTGATGCTGTACAATATTTTGATAGATCACATCAAAATTTTGTAATGACACCAAGAATATTTTTACCATTGACAAAAAACTGTACGCCATTAATATTCTTTTCTTATGGATATAATATTTATACAACAGAATATTTCCATGATTTGATAGGCAAACATAAGTTTTCTTTAATCTTCAATATGAATTTTAAAGATCATAAAAATGTAAATAGAATTTATAATAGTAATTTAGGTCATGATTCAAAATAATTACCTCACAGGGCCAAGCGAGGGAGTTTTTGGTTAAAAAACTTCCTCTACCGATAAGTTTTAAGCAATTTTGTCCAAGCTTGGTGTCCGCACCAATCCCTTTGTATATTGGTTTGGTATGTGGGGACACAAACTAAGGACAAATATGTTTGTTGGTGAAGAACAACAAGAAAGGCGGAAAAGACCTGCAAGGTTTCTGAAAACCTTACAGGTCTGCATAAAAAAATCCCGAAACTTTCGCTTCGGGATTTTGTATGAGTTTAAATGAAAATTATTTTATTTTAAATTCTTTTTTCACCTTATCTACCATGTCTAATTTTTCCCATGTAAATAATTCTACTTTCATGGTTTTAGTTTTTCCATCAGGTGTTTTGAAGGTTTTTGAAACCACTTCGTTTTTTCTACCCATGTGGCCATAAGCAGCAGTTTCGCTGTAGATAGGGTTACGTAACTTCAAACGAGTTTCGATACCATAAGGAGTCATATCAAATAATTTTGATACTTTTTTAGCTATTTCTCCGTCTGACATTTTCACTTTTGATGTACCATAGGTATTGATGTAGATACCCATAGGGTCTTTAACACCAATAGCATAACTTACTTGAACCAATACTTCTGAGCAAAGGCCAGCAGCTACTAAGTTTTTAGCAATATGACGTGTTGCATAAGCAGCACTTCTATCCACTTTACTTGGATCTTTACCAGAGAAAGCTCCTCCACCATGAGCACCTTTTCCACCGTATGTATCTACGATGATTTTACGGCCTGTTAAGCCTGTATCACCATGCGGTCCACCAATTACAAACTTACCTGTTGGGTTGATATGGTAATTGATTTTATCGTTGAACAAATGAGCGAATTTTTTGTATTTTTTCTTAACACGAGGAATCAATATCTCAACTATGTCTTTTTTGATTTTAGCTAACATTTTAGCTTCAGCATCAAAATCGTCATGTTGTGTAGAAACCACGATTGAATCAATGCGCACAGGCTCATTGTTATCGTTGTATTCTAAGGTTACTTGGCTTTTTGCATCTGGACGAAGGTATTTGATGGCTTTGTTTTCTCTTCTCAAATCAGCTAACTCAATCAAAATTTTGTGAGCTAAATCTAAAGCCAATGGCATATAGTCTTCGGTTTCGTTGGTTGCATAACCAAACATCATACCTTGGTCACCAGCACCTTGGTCTTGTTTTTTCTTACGATCAACACCTTGGTTGATATCAGCAGATTGCTCGTGGATAGCAGAAAGCACACCGCAAGAATTAGCTTCAAACATATATTCACTTTTGGTATAACCTATTTTTTTGATTACATCACGAGCAATGGTTTGAACGTCCAAATAAGCAGAAGATTTTACTTCACCAGCAAGCACTACTTGTCCAGTAGTTACAAGGGTTTCGCAAGCTACTTTCGACTCAGGGTCAAAAGCTAAGAAATTGTCAATTAAGGCATCCGAAATCTGATCGGCTACTTTGTCTGGGTGTCCTTCTGATACGGACTCTGATGTGAATAGATACGACATTTTTTTATTCTTTTTTTATTAAGGTTATAAATTATTGCTTGAAAGAAATGACCAATGCTGCTTTGTGAGGTTTTTCAAATTGTATTTTTTTGACCTTGCAAAGCCCGCATTGTATTTACCACCGTGGTATGTTCTCGGTTGGCATCCCACAAAGGAATTTCTTAATGCGAGACAAAACTATGATTATTAATTAAAAAACAAAATGACATCAATTAAGCCATGTTAACTGTTTTGTTAATATGTCTTTTTGCCACTGCTCAAAGTTTTGCTTTTGGTAATACTCTTTCATGGTATTCTTAAAGCTAATTTGATTTGAGAAATGGTTCGCCAATTCGGCTGCTGGTGACGCCAAGCGACCATTAGGACTCAATATAGCTTGGAACAAGTTCTTAGTTACTTCATTGTCCAAATGGTTCAATACCTTTAGGCTATTGAACGCTTGAATACGTGTTCTAAACTCATATTGCGAAGAAGCAAAGCTTGTAATCTTATTTAAAGCTTCCTCACGATTGAAACTTTTGTCTATCAACAATCCTGCTAGGGCGCAAATCTCATATCGTTTTATCATGATGTTGTTATTCATACCCCAAGTGTTTTTGGTGGTTTCAAGCAATGTTTCCATGGTTTTTTTATCAAAGCTTTTTTGATAAAGTTTATCCATAGCTAATTTCACCACATCGTAACTGCTATCGCTCAAGGCTAGTAGACAAATTTGCTTCCAAGAGGCATTCATCTCTGTCAAACCTTTTAGCACTGCTTCTCGTGTCGATGATTTTTGTTTGATGTTCATCAAGTTCATCATAGCCACTTGGCTTTTTGAGTCCTTGTCGTTTATCAATTGTGATACAATTTCGTTGATAATACCGAAGTGCTTCTCACGTTTAAGAGATTCAAATAACACCTCTCTTTTTGTATCCATTGGCACCTCTCTTAAAGCCACAGCCGCATCATATCTATCTAGATAGTATTTTGCTTTTTCTATTTGTTCTTGAAGTTCTTCAAATGATTTTTTAAAAGTAACTTGTTTGATAATATTAGAATTGGGGTCAAACAAAACAAAGGATATTTTTTTCTTATATGGATTAGCTATTTTTACTACTTCAAAAGCTTCTTTTTGCATTTCTTTTACCCTATCAAAAGTGCCATCCAAGTAGTGTACTTCAATCACCACAGGCATTTGAAAACAATGCACTGTTTCATCCGTTTTTTGTAATTGTTCAATAGCTACTTCTGTCGATTTTGAACCATCGTTGTAAGATAAATCTTCATAATGTACGCTGTAATGAGGCTCGCCACCACGCATAATCCATTCGTCAAAAAACCAATCTAAGTTCAAACCTAATTTATCTTTAATGGCTTGTTGCAAATCATTTGTTTCAACATTTCCATAAGCGTGTTGTTTCAAGTAATGGTTTAAAGCTCTTTTCCACTGTTCATCACCCAACACGTATTCAAGCATAGATATAACCGCAGCCCCTTTGGGATATACCCTAGCTGTTCCTCCTGAGGTGTGGTGAACTGGGTAATTGTCTTTTTTGCCTGCATCCACTGCTGAGTTTTGGTGTCCTCTTCGTTGCCAATCCCATTCTTCAACACCATCTAATTCTTTGCTAAACTGTTTAGGCCAATAGGTTGCATAGCTCTCTTGAAGCCATGTATCTCGGCCATCTCGGGCTGTTATATAATCGCCAAACCATTGATGGGTCATCTCATGGCAATTGACCCCCACATAATTTCTATCTAAGAATGCACGTGCATCCACATTAAAGAAATCACCAAATATTGTGGCGGTAGTGTTTTCCATAGCTCCAAATATGAAATCTTGTACCATTACTTGGCTATATGACTCCCAAGGGTATTTGATACCCGTTTCGCGTTCAAGAAAATCAATCATTTGGGGTGTATAGCGATAGGTAGGCTCCATTCTATCGGCAAACTCAGGGTAGTACCAATATTGCAAAGGCACACCACTTTTACTTTGGGCTGTTTGTACGGCATATTTTCCAATGGCTATCATCAACAAATAACCTGCATGTGGTTTACTCATTTTATAATTCCAAGTGATGTTGTTGCCATTAGCAGTTTTCTTCACCAATAAACCATTCGACAATACTTGATAATCTTTGTTGAAAGTAATGGTTGTTTCGGTGATAAACTTATCGTTCATATCATCATACATCGGTATCCATTGGCGGTTGTCAATGCCTTGTCCTTGTGTCCATATTTGTTTTCTTACAGCAAAAGGATTGCTTTCTTTCGGGACTTCTTCGTTCCAACCTATGAAATAGATTCCCTTACGAGGACTGGCTTCGTATTCAAAACTTATAATACCTGTTTCATCCCATTGCAGGCTCTTGTTAGGAAACACCCATAAACCTGTAGGAACGGTTTTGAATTTTAATTCTTGTCCATTTAAACTGGATTTAGAAATTTTAATCCCTGGTCCATCAAAAAAAACCGAATCTACCTTTTGTTGCAAAACAGTGAAACTGTGTGCTACTTTTCCTATTACTTTTCCTTCTGTTTCTTTAAACAACACATCCAATTTCATGTAAGTAATATCCAAAGAATGCTCTCTGTAAGTGGTATTGTCTTTTAAATATGAATTAACTATAGGTTGCGCAAATGAACTAACAGATAAGGCAGCCATTAAAATGGAAAATATTTTTTTCATACAGCAAATTTGTAAACTTTTGCTGTAAAACCTTTACCGTTTATAAAGTTTTATTCACATCTATATTGGTCTTGCTATGAGCAGTAGTGGTAACTATATTGTTTAAACCATAAAGAGCAACTGCCCATTCGTTACCTGAAAACCTCGTTTTGTAAAATCTGACAATTAGATTTAGTAATTCATACTATATAGCAGCATTATAAACCTTATTAAATATGAAGAATCGTTTACTTGTTTTAAGTTTATTATTACTGTTAGCTAATGTTTCCTGGTCACAAATTCATTCAGTAAAGGGTATCAATGGAGCAAATGTTACCTCCATTATATCAAAAGGAAGCAAGCTTTTTATTGGCACATCAACAGGTCAAATCTATTCATCAGATGATAGCTGTAAGTCTTGGACTAAGGTTACAATGCCTTATTTATCAAGATATGGTTTTTCGGTTGGGGTAATGTTTGTAGATAGTAATAGGATTTTTGCCTCTTGTGGCAATGCAGGTGCTTATTATTCAGATGATGATTGCAAAACTTGGACACAAGTAAATATTGGAAAATCAAATACGGTAGTAACAGGCATAGTTGCTTTTGGTTCAGATTTATATTTTAGTACCAATACCAGTGGTATATATAAATCGCACAACCATGGCTTAACTTTAGATACTTTGCAAGATCCTCTTACAAGGTCTGCAAATATGAAAAGCATTGTTTTAGGGGAAGATGGAATTTTATACGCATTTATGGGTTTCTATGGTATTTACATCAAATCGATTGATGGGTTGGCATGGGAATCTGTAAATATTCCCGAAGTTCCTGTGAGTATTCTACCACTTAAAAATAGAATGTTTTTAGCGTCTTACTCTCAAAATTATTATTCGGATGACAATTGGAAAACAAATCAAAAAATTGTTTTACCAGGTCTTAATCCCAATGCTCGAAATTACTTCTTATACAAAGGCTTAAATGCTATTTTTCTTTTCAATAATTATGGCATTTATCGTTCTCTTGATAATGGCGGTAATTGGCTAAAAGTAAATTTATCTTCTCAAATCAATAACATTCTACAGTTTGGTTCAAAACTTATTGCCACTTCAAGTTCGGGTATTTATGTTTCAAATGATAATGGAGATTCTTGGGAAAAACAAGATGTTGGTTTGGTTGAAATGCAATACTTAAGTTACTTAAAGCAGGGGAATACACATATTTTAGCTGATAAAAAACTGGGTGTTTTTGCATCTGAAGATAAT
>CAIVPY010000355.1 GCA_903907885.1 uncultured Bacteroidota bacterium | reverse complement strand
TCATGAGCAAAGAATATAACCACAAACAAATTGAAGAACAATGGCAGCAGTTTTGGGCTGATAACGAAATTTATAAAGTTAAGGAGGATACATCAAAACCCAAATATTATGTGCTTGATATGTTCCCATATCCAAGTGGTGCAGGATTGCATGTTGGTCATCCTTTAGGATACATTGCTTCAGATATTTACTCAAGGTATAAAAGGCTGAAGGGATTCAACGTGCTTCATCCTATGGGTTATGATGCCTTCGGTTTGCCTGCCGAACAATACGCCATTCAAACAGGGCAACACCCTGCCATTACCACCGATGTAAACATTAAACGATACAGAGAGCAATTGGATAAAATTGGTTTTAGCTATGATTGGAGTCGTGAAGTGCGTACATCTAATCCTGATTATTACAAATGGACACAATGGATTTTTATCAAATTGTTTCATAGTTGGTATAATCCTAAAACAGATAAGGCAGAACCTATTGAAACTCTTGTGAAAATATTTGAAAAAAAAGGATTTCACGGTGTGGATGATACCATTTTGAATGGTGGCATTGAGATGGATTTTGTTACCTTTAGTGGGAATGAGTGGAAGCAGTTTAGCGAAGAAAAAAAACAAAAAATATTGTTAGGTTTCCGATTGGCCTACTTGAGCGATACCTATGTAAATTGGTGTCCTGCATTGGGTACTGTTTTGAGTAATGACGAGATAAAAGATGGTGTGAGTGAGCGTGGCGGACATTCCGTTGAACGTAAATTGATGAAGCAATGGAGTTTGAAAATTACGGCCTATGCTGAGCGTTTACTTCAAGATTTAAATTACCTCGACTGGACAGATAGTATTAAAGAAGCGCAACGAAATTGGATAGGAAAAAGTATAGGCTCTTCAATAGAGTTTATAGTTCAAAATTCCACTTTAAGTATAGAAGTTTTTACCACTCGACCTGATACTATTTTTGGGGTGAGTTTTATAGCCATTGCACCCGAGCATGAAATGTTAAGCGAGTTGGTTGACCCTGATTTTATTGATGATGTAGCTGCTTATGTTGATGAGGCTAAGAACCGTAGCGAACGAGAAAGGCAAGCGGATGTAAAACGCATTAGTGGTCAGTTTACAGGTAGGTATGTTATACATCCATTTACTGGAAATGAAATACCAATATGGGTAGCCGATTATGTATTGGCGGGCTATGGTACGGGTGCTGTGATGGGTGTGGCTGCTCACGATACTCGTGATTTTGCTTTTGCCAAACATTTTAATTTGCCTATTCCGCAGGTTGTTAAACCTACTACTCCCGAATCCGAAGTAGAGACATTGCATGCAACGTCTCTACAAGAAGCATTCGATGCCAAAGATGGTATATTAGTTAATTCATCATTCCTAAACGGTTTATCTGTTAAAGATGCCATCAAACGTGCCATTGAAGAGATTGAAAAAAGAGGCATTGGTAAAGGTAAAACCAATTACCGTTTGCGTGATGCTATTTTTGGCCGTCAACGCTATTGGGGCGAGCCTATTCCGGTGTATTACAAAGATGGATTGCCCTATACCATTGATGAAAGTGAGTTGCCGTTGATTTTACCGGAAGTAGATAAATACTTGCCAACAGAAGATGGTGAACCACCATTGGCAAGGGCTAACAATTGGAAATACCAAGGTAAATACGAATATGAGTTATCTACCATGCCGGGATGGGCGGGAAGTTCATGGTATTTTTTGCGCTATATGGACAATAAAAATACTGAGGAATTTGTGGGTAACGTAGCTAAGGATTATTGGAAACAAGTAGATTTATACATTGGAGGAAGTGAGCATGCAACAGGCCACTTATTGTATGTGCGATTTTGGACAAAGTTCTTGTACGACATGGGTTTGATACCTATGAAAGAACCTGCGAAGAAATTGATTAATCAGGGGATGATTCAAGGGTTAACCAATTATTTGCATACTGGTATAGAAACAAATAATCAATTTGAAATTATTGGTTGGAATGATAATATTCAAGGAAGTGATAATGAATTAGGAAGAGGTAAAGTGAAAATTGATGATGTTATTTATGAAATTTCAGATAAAAATGCTCAATGGCTAGTACCTATTGAATTTACAGATGGTAAAGGTAGATTATATAAAGATAATTTTGATTCATTTATATCATTCAGTCAATTTAAAACTAATCTAAGAAGACTTTATGGTAATGAAGAAAAAAAACCTGATAGATTTAACTGGATATTAGACGGAGAAAGACGATACTTAGTCTTGAAACAAGAAGTCGAAAAAATGTCCAAGTCTAAATACAATGTAGTAACTCCAGATGACATAATCGAAGAATACGGAGCCGATACCTTGCGTTTGTATGAAATGTTTTTGGGCCCATTGGAACAAAGCAAACCTTGGAGCACCCAAGGTATAGAAGGGGTTCACCGTTTCTTGAAAAAGCTATGGCGATTATTCTATAATGATAATGCTTTGTTGGTTAATAGCGAAGAACCAAGCAAGCAAGAATTGAAAGCTTTACACAAACTGATTAAGAAAGTAGGGGAGGATATTGAGAATTTTTCATTCAACACCTCTGTGCCTGCCTTTATGATATGTGTGAACGAATTGAGTGATTTAAAATGCAATAAAAGAGAGATTCTTTCAGATTTATTGGTATGTCTATCGCCTTATGCACCGCATATTACCGAAGAATTGTGGCAAAATGCTTTGGGTAATACGTGTAGTATTGTTACTGCAGCATTCCCTTCATTCAATTCAGATTATTTGGTTGAAAGTTCGTTTAGTTATCCAATTTCAATTAATGGAAAACACCGAGAAAACATTGAATTTACTTTAGAGGCCAATCCTGCAGATATTGAATCTATTGTTCTTGCCAACGAAACCGTTCAAAAATGGTTAGAAGGCAAAGCACCTAAAAAAGTAATCTTTGTTAAAGGCAAGATTGTGAATATTGTGGTTTAATTGTTAGTTTGTAACTGCTTCTTTTTATTGATTAAATTTATTTTTTATTAAAATATTGTTCATTTGAAAGATTAGGTTAAAAGTAAATTGAACAATTAAATAGCACTAATAAGAGGAATCAAAATTTAAAATATGTGAAAATATATTACATGTTTGTTTTTATACAAAATTCTGTTTTCTGTCATTTATGTAACATTTAAAATAGCCATCACATCACATATAAATAAGTAAATTTGCCAAATGAAAAAGTGCTATGTATTTTTGATATTATTGATTTCAATTTTTGTGTCATGCAAGCAAAAAATTGAAAAAACAAAATCTTCCGTTGCTGATATTTCAGAATCAATTTACGCTTCAGGAACAATAAAAAGTAAAGATCAATATTTAGCCTTTGCAACAGTAAATGGCATTATCGATAATATTCTAGTTTCAGAAGGCGATACTGTTAAAGTAGGAACGCCTATTTTATCAATATCAAACGAAGCACAAAGACTAGGCAAAGAAAATGCTGAATTGGCTGCACGTTTTTCGGATTTTAATGTTAACCAAGATAAATTAAAAGAAGCTAAATTGTTTATTGACCTAGCTTTAAATAAATTAAAAAACGACTCGGCTCTTTATTTCAGACAAGTAGCTTTGTGGCAACAGCAAGTTGGAAGTAAGGTGGAATTAGAGCAAAGGGATCTTAATTATCAAAACGCTAAAACGGCCTATTTTTCGGCAAATGTAAAATACCAAGATTTAAAACGTCAACTAGATTTTACTTCATCACAGTCGAAAAAGAATTTGTTAATTTCAAGTAAACTTGAACGAGATTATACTTTAAAAAGCGAGATTGATGGTGTTGTGTATGAATTATTAAAAGCTAAAGGCGAACAAGTTGGTTTGCAAACTCCTTTGGCAGTTATTGGGAATTGCCAGCATTTTATTTTAGAAATGCAAGTTGATGAATATGATATTTTTAAAATTCAAAAAGGACTAAAGGTTTTGGTAACAATGGATAGCTATAAAGGCAAGGTATTTGAAGCTTATGTTAGTAAAATTTATCCTTTTATGAACGAACGTAGCAAAACTTTTTTAGTTGAAGCAGAGTTTGAACAAAGGCCAAAAGTATTGTATCCTAATGTGACATTTGAGGCTAACATAATATTACAAACAAAACCACAAGCTATTCTAATTCCTCGAAACTATTTACTAAATGATTCAATTGTAATTAAAAGCAATGGTGAAAAAGTGATAGTAAAAACCGGATTGAAAGATTACCAAAAGATTGAAATCATTTCAGGTATCAATGCAGATGAAGAGTTATTAAAGCCTACAGAATGAATATTAAACTGATCAACAGTATATCACTGTCGCTTTTATTGGCTCGCTGGAAACAAACTTTGGTTGCAGCAGTTGGTGTTACGTTTAGTATCACCATGTTTATTACGCTTCTTAGTTTTATGTC
Source organism: uncultured Bacteroidota bacterium (assembly GCA_903907885.1). GTDB lineage: Bacteria > Bacteroidota > Bacteroidia > UKL13-3 > UKL13-3 > RGVD01. The sequence goes on along the minus strand of CAIVPY010000355.1, from coordinate 920 downwards.
TGGATTAAATGATATGTTAGATGGACTTATCGTTAATCGTACACCTCATATTCGTTTGTATAACGAAATTCAGGCATCCAAAGATCAACCTATTAATTTACTTGATACATATAATAAGAAGTACAATTTTATCAGATCGATAAAACCTAAAAACGAGAGGGCACAGATATATAATTGCCCAGCCATTTTTAAAACTTTACAAATGGATTCCCGAGTTCTTGGTTTTGCACCTAAAATTGTGGCACAAGTTTTTTATAATGTGGGTATGATTGATTTAACAGGTGTAATTAATGGGGTAAATGTGGATGAAGAAGCTCGATTGTTTAAGTTTAAAGATTATGTTACTTTAGGAAATTATATTGATTTGAAAAATACACCCAACAGTATTATTTTGGGTAAAGGTGCTGCCGAAAAAATGCTTGCTAATATTGGTGATGCCATACAGGTAACAACAAGCAAAGGAGAGCGCATGCAATTGAAAGTAGTTGGCTATTTTCAATCAGGAATACAAGATGTAGATAAGGTACAAAGTTATGTGTCAATTGGTACTGCACAAAAATTACTCGGAGAATCAAATAATTATGTAACCGATATACAAATTAAATTGAAGAATATACTTATTGCACCTCAAATGGCTAAAGAATATGGACATTTATTTGATATAGATGCAGTAGATATACAAACTGCAAACTCTCAATTTGAGACTGGTAGTTCAGTTAGAACTCTTATCTCTTATGCAGTAGGAATAACTTTATTAATTGTGGCAGGTTTTGGGATTTACAATATTTTAAATATGATGATTTATGAAAAGATGGATTCAATTGCCATATTGAAAGCTACTGGATTTTCAGGCTTTGATGTGAATCGAATTTTTATAACCATTGCGCTAAGCATTGGGGTTTTTGGTGGTTTTTTCGGAT
>CAIVPY010000354.1 GCA_903907885.1 uncultured Bacteroidota bacterium | reverse complement strand
TTATAAAAAATAAAATTTATATAGCAGATTTTTTCTTTGTTACCTGTCCAACTATTTGCCCCAGGATGAAAAAGAATTTACTTAAAGTATATGAAACATATAAAGATAATCAAGAAGTATTGATTTTATCGCACACAATAGACCCAGAGCATGATACCGTAGAAGTACTAAAGAATTATGCAGATAGATTGGGTGCAGATAGCAAGCAATGGCATTTTTTAACTGGCAAAAGAGAAAAAATATATGAATTAGCCGAACATGGATACTATTCAATTGCTGTTTCAGACACTAGCGAACCGGGAGGATATGTGCATAGTGGAGGGCTAATTTTGGTTGATAAAAAAAGAAGAGTACGGGGCATTTATGATGGCACCAACGAATCAGCTACTGCAAAATTAATTTTGGATATTTCTACTTTGATGCATGAAAAGGAATAACATCAAATTAGTTGCAGTGTTAACAATTCTGTTAGCTCTTAATGCTTGTGTAGATAATAACCAAGCTCAACTTCGAGCTAATGCAAATCATGGACTTGAACTATATGAAAGAATGTGTGCCAATTGTCATCAAAGTGATGGAAAGGGTTTTGTGAAACTATATCCTCCTTTACGCAATTCGGATTATTTTAATAATAAAAATGATAGTGAAATCTTTTACATAATAAAAAATGGCTTAAAAGGGAATATCACAGTAAATGATGTTAATTTTAACTTACCAATGCCTGCTAACCCAAAATTAAGTAATGAAGAAATTGAACACATTATAGAATATGTGGAAACAAGATTTTTATCAATTAATGAAGTAAAATAGACCTTGAGATGCAATATCCATAGTTATTTTATTGCCTAATACAGATATAAGTTATTTGGATTCAAAAACTTAGCACTTGCCTTATGGTTTTTTTATCTATATTGCCTTCCAAATATTTTTAATATGAAAATTACAATATCTAAAATGCTAAAAAGTGTTTTATTTCTACTCTTCATAATTCATTTTATGAATGCTGAAGCTCAGCAACGCAGTTGCGGTTCGATGGATTATTTGAATAGTCAAATACAGAATGATCCAACAATTATTCAAAGAATGTTGAATATCGAAACTCAAACACAAGGATTTCATTCTACTTTGAATAAAGGGATCTCAGTAATTACCATACCTGTGGTTGTTCATGTGCTTTACAACACCACTACACAAAATATTTCTCAAGCTCAAATACAATCACAGATTGATATTTTGAATGCAGATTATCGCAAATTAAACGCAGATACGGCTAACGTGCCTAATTTGTTTAAATCATTAGTAGCAGATACTAAGGTAGAATTTATTTTGGCCAAAAGGGACCCTGCTGGAAATGCTACCAATGGAGTTGTTCGTAAACAAACCACAACAACAAGCTTTACAACTAATGATAATGTAAAATATACTTCAAAGGGTGGAGATGATGCTTGGGCAAGCAATTCATATTTAAACTTATGGGTTTGTCCTTTAGGTGGTGGTCTTTTAGGTTACGCACAGTTTCCTGGTAGTGGGTCTGCTCTCACTGATGGTGTAGTAATTAATGTTACAGCATTTGGTAATACAGGTACTGCAGCAGCTCCTTATAATAAAGGAAGAACAGCCACCCATGAAGTTGGTCATTGGCTTAATCTTTACCATATTTGGGGTGATGATAGTGGAGCTTGTACCGGTACCGACAATGTTGGAGACACTCCAAATCAAGGCGCTGAGAATTACGGATGTCCTACTTTTCCTCATGTTTCGTGTAGTAATACAAGCGATATGTTTATGAATTATATGGATTATACCGATGATGCATGTATGTTTATGTTCTCTTCAGGTCAAGGCGTTAGAATGAATGCTCTTTTCGCTTCAGGAGGAGCTAGAGCATCCTTGTTAAGTTCATTAGGAGGAATTGCTCCTACTGGCACTGTATGTGCAATTCCAACTGGGTTAGCTTCTAGCACAATTACTACATCTACTGCAACTTTAAACTGGTTAGCAATAATAGGAGCAAGCGGCTACAATATACAGTATAAAACAAGCACTGCAGCAGCATTTACTTCATTATCGAGTACAAGTAATTCAATTAGTTTATCTGCATTAAGTCCAAACACTTCTTATACTTTTCAAGTACAAACAGTTTGTAATGGTGGAGCAAGTAGTTTTTCTGCAACTGGAACATTTACAACATCAGCACTATCAACTTGTGCTATTCCAAGTGCCATTGCTATTTCTTCTGTTACATCCTCAGCAGCTACAATATCGTGGACTGCAGTTAGTGGAGCTTCAAGTTATAGTGTACAGTACAAAACAAATGCAGCAGCTGCTTTCACTACATTATCAAGTACTAGTAATTCAATAAGCATAACAGGCTTATCCGCTATTACAGTTTACACATATCAGGTTAAAACTATATGCACAAATACATTATCTAGTGCCTATTCAACTGCTGCTACTTTTACAACATTGGCATCAACATCTTGTGCTGTTCCTACGGGAATAACAGCTTCTGGTATTACCACTACAGGAGCTACGATTTCATGGACAGCAGTTGCAGGTGCAGCTAGTTATAAATTACTATATAAAACAAATGTCGCCACAACATTTACAACAGTTACAAGTACCACAAACACAATAGGACTTACTGGATTAACAGCAGCGACTGCTTATACATATCAAGTTCAAACCGTTTGTTCAAGTAGTCTTTTAAGCAGCTTATCAACTGCAGCTACCTTTACAACCTTAGCCTCTGCTCCTATCTGTTCAGTGCCAAGCGGCATAGTTACTTCTGGTATTACAGCTACAGGAGCTACTGTTACATGGGCAGCTGTTACTGGCGCTGTAAGTTATAAACTACAATATAAAACAAGTGCGGCTTCAGCTTTTACTGTGTTAACAAGTACCACAAATTCGATAACACTAACTGGTTTAACAGCAGCTACTGCTTATACTTATCAGGTTCAAACTGTTTGTTCGTCAAGTTCAGCTACAACTCCAAACTTAAGTGCATTGTCTACAGCAGCTACTTTCACAACCTTGGCAGTCACTCCTACTTGTGTAGTGCCAGGTGGAGTAGTAGCTTCGGCTATATCATCAACAGGAGCTAATGTTACATGGGCGACAGTATCTGGTGCAGTAAGTTATAAACTACAATATAAAACAAGTGCAGCTGCAGCCTTTACTGTTTTAACAAGCACCACAAATTCGATAACACTAACTGGTTTAACAGCAGCTACTGCTTATACTTATCAAGTTCAAACTGTTTGTTCATCAAGTTCAGCTACAACTCCAAACGTAAGTGCATTATCTACAGCAGCTATCTTTACAACCTTAGCAGCCACCACAACTTGCACCGATACATATGAAGCTAACGAAACACAAACTTCAGCTAAATCAATAGGTGTAAATGCAACTATTATTGCCAAAATAGGTAGTAGTTCTGATAAAGACTGGTTTAGTTTTACTAACACCACCGCTGCTAAAAATATTCAAGTATTATTAACTAATCTTCCATTTGATTATGACTTGTATTTGTATAATTCAGCAGGAACGCTATTGTCGTCTTCTTTAAATGCTAGCACCACTTCAGAAACAGTTAAATATAATAATGGAGCAGTGGGCACTTATTATGTAAAAGTAATAGGATACAACAGTGTTTTTAGTACAACCAATTGTTACAGATTAACAGCTAATATTAGCAACGTTGCATTTAGATTAAGCGCTCCTGAAACATTTAAATCAGAAAGCAGTTATAGTATTTTCCCTAATCCCGCTCAAAACGAAGTGAATATTGATTTTATTTTATCTTCAAGTAAATCAGTTGAAATAAAAATGTTTGATATTACTGGTAAGTTAGTACTTTCAAATAATTTTGAAGGAAACGAAGGTTTAAATAAAAATGTACTTGATATTAGCCAGCTCAATAAAGGTATTTATATGATTGAATGCAATGATGGAGAACAAGTGAAAACAAGTAAAATATTAATCGAAAAATAACAAATCTCAGAATAAAAACACCCTAACAGTATATAATTGTTAGGGTATTTTTATGTTCTTTAATTAACTTTTCTGTATAATCTATGAAGTATAAATTGCTAATTTTTGTATCATTTTGTTTAACATATTCAAATGCTCAATTTGCCCCGCAAGTTGGATATCCAGGCTGCTTAGCTATTAACAAAGACAGTAGCTTATTTATTAATTGGGCTAAGTCATGTAGCGTTAATAGAGGATGGCAGAATATAGCAGATACCATATTAGGTAAAACAGATGCAGGAACTGAAGAGATGGTTGCGGGTATGCCAGGAAATGGAGTGGTAAGTTTGGGTGATGGCGGGATCGCAACTATCACTTTTAATCAGGCTATCAAAAATGGTCCAGGGTACGATTTTGCAGTTTTCGAAAATGGTTTCCCTTTTGGAAATAGTTCATTCTTTTTAGAATTAGCCTTTGTTGAAGTGAGTTCAGATGGTATTCATTTTGTGAGGTTTAATGCAACATCGAATACTGACACATTGCACCAAATTGATCAAACAATTGGAATTGATGCTAGTAAAATTCACAATCTTGCTGGTAAATATATTGCCAATTATGGAACCCCTTTCGACCTTGACGAATTCCTTCCCTTATCTAATATTGATATTAACCATATTACACATATTAGAATTATTGATGTTGTTGGAAGTATAGATAATAATTTTGCTCAGCGAGACTCAAGAGGTTACACTATAAACGACCCTTGGCCAACTCCTTTTGCTTCTTCTGGCTTTGATTTGGACGCCATTGGTGTTATTCATCAGATTGAATCAACAGGTATCAAAAATCCACAATTAAACCTTTTGACAAATTTTAAAAACCCAGTAAATTCTAACGAAAATATTCATTTAAACTTTGGCAATTACCAAAATGAAGGTACTTTAAAAATTTGTGATTTTATGGGAAGTTTTGTTTACGAAACTAAAAAAGAACTAGGACAACAAGATTTAATATATAATATTTCTAATATTGGGGTTTATGTTTTAATGTTTGAAAGTCTTGATGGAATATTTAAACAGAAAATAATTGTAAAAGAATAATGAATTTAGAAAAACATTCTCAAACAAAAATCTGCGAATGCTGTCATCAGACTTTTATTTGTAATGAAAATAAAATCATCAATTGTCATTGTAGTAAAATAACTTTAAGTGCAAATGCTATTGAATTCATCAACAAGAAATATAAAAATTGTTTATGTTTTAATTGTTTAAAAGCAATTAACGAAATAAAATACTAATGTTCGGCAGTTTTACTTTTGCTAAATATACTTTTTAATTTGACAGCAGGTACCCAAATTTTAGAAATTATATACTTAATAGGGTTACTTTTTTCTACTTTCCAAACTGTAGTTCTAGCACTTTCTTGTGGGTGCTCGTGCAAACTGTAAGCATATGCTGCTATTGAAGTTCGGTATTTACCCTCAGGAAAACTAATAGGATCGTAACCATGCAATGTATAACCACGACATAGCATTATAGCTAATCTATTAAATGGGACATCAACTTCTGTTTTAGCACCAGTTTCTGAATGCTCAAGTCGCAATTCTCCACCATGCTCCTTTTTCCAGTCTTTGTTTAAGTATAGTAACAAATTAAGGTTACGAAACCAAGTTTCTTTCAACGGGTGATAGTTAAAATCTGCATGCATATCTAAGAAACTCTTTGCTTTGCCTTGGTGTATGCCTCCTCCGTAAAAATCAGGATCAATAAACACCTCTTCATTTGTAACATATTTAATCCAATCTTGAAACCTTTTTGAAGTTAAGTCATCGTATAATTCCGAGAATAATCCTCCCATTGTCCAAAATTTCGATTTCTCAAATTTATTTTTAGCAAATACATAATCAGCACTTGCAGTTTCTATTTCTGGAATATTACTGTATAACTCAGTAATTTTATTTTCATAGCAAATTCCATCAATTGCAACAACAGGAAATGGAATTGCTGTTAAAAATTCATTTCTATACTTTTCTTTATTTGCTTCTATAAACTCAAAATTTATCATACAGTATTATTAATTTTAATATTATTAACTTAGGATACTTAATCAAAAAAAATGTTATTAAGATTGTATATTAATTATCGAGCAAACTATCAACCTCGTATTTTTTCGTACTTTGATAGGTTTGCAACATTTATTTCATTTAAAAGTTCGATTGCTTTAGGTTTTTCAATTTCGCTTGCTCCTTTATAAATGTTTACTAATTCATCGCTTTTTGATTCGAAAAAAACAAGTAACATTACAGTGTTTGGCGATATTTTATATACCTTTTGAACTTGTTCCAATGCTAAGAAAATTTGTTTGCGAGCACCTTCAGGGTTTTTATAAAACTGATCCATTCCTTTGCGATGGTAAATATAATAAGCCATACGCAAGGGTTTGAACCTCTCATTTAATATATTATCAATTAAGTTGTATCGAGTTCGAGTATTGCCAAATGCCTTCCAACCTGAAGAACCCGACCCTTGCTGAGCAAGATTTAAAATTTGCAATGCTTTATTAAAATAGGGAGTACCAGCCTCCAATCCATAACTGTCGTAGTCTAAGCCAACAATATAATTAGCATAAAATGACAGTAACGAAATTAAATTATTATTATAAGATGTTTCGTTGTAATCAAATCTTTGTTGCTCGTTATAACTAAACTCAAAGTTATCGTCATTAAAGCTAAAAAGTACTGTATTGTAATTTGAAGCAAAAATAGGTCTGCGACTTTGTATAATAGCTCCTGCGGTAATTTCGCCTGTTTGTTGATTATATGTTTTTAATTGTATTTCAATGTAAAACTCAATACTTTCATTGCTTGTAATCTTATCGTTAGTCCATTTAATATTTGAAAAAAACTGTTTTATGTCGGTTTCTAATTTCCTAAAAACAGCTTTATCAGTCAATTGAATTTGAACATCTGTTACTTTTATGGTAACGTTTAAATCTTGCTGCTGCTGAGCATACAATGGTAGAAATAACCAAAAAGAAAGTATCAGAAGTAAAATCTTTTTTATCATGAATTATAGTTTTTTTTCTCAATTAAGTCAAGCATTTTACTAACGATATTTTGAGCCACTTGTTGCTTACTGAGTAAAGGAAATTCAATTTTATCATCACCTGACACAAAAACACTAACTTTATTTGTATCGGTTCCAAAACCACTACCTTCATCCTGCAATGAGTTTAATACAATCATATCTGCATTTTTACTTTCCAACTTTTCTAATGCATTTGTTTCTCCGTCTTTGGTTTCAAGAGCAAATCCTATTACAACTTGTTTGTTGTTTTTAGATTTTCCTAAATGTTTTAAAATATCAACTGTCTTTTTCAACTTAATGCTTAATTCAGCCTCAGTTTTTTTTATTTTATGTTCTGAAATAATTTCAGGAGTATAATCAGCAACAGCAGCACACATGATAGCTGAATCGCATGTTTCAAAATACTTGTTGCAAATTTCATACATCTGCTCAGCACTTCTAACATCAATTCTTTTTACATTTTTATGAATTATTTTTTGATGACTAGGGCCACTCACCAATATCACCTCAGCTCCAGCATCAGCACAAACTGAAGCTATGGCAAAACCCATTTTACCGGTTGAATAGTTTCCTATAAACCTAACGGGGTCAATATTTTCTAAGGTAGGTCCTGCAGTTATAAGAATTCTTTTGCCCTTTAGAATTTGCTTCTTTGAAAAATAATTTTCTAGGTAAGTTACTATATTTTCAGGTTCTGCCATACGACCTTTACCCAACAAACCACTTGCTAACTCTCCCTCTTCAGCATCAATAACAATATTGCCAAAACCTCTGAGTGTATTAATATTTTTAGTTATACTTGGGTGCACATACATATCCAAGTCCATAGCTGGGGCAATCATAACAGGGCATCTAGCTGACAAATAACTCGCTAAAAGCAAATTGTCACATATGCCATTTGCCATTTTTCCAATTGTATTAGCACTAGCAGGAGCAATAAGCATTATATCAGCCCACAACCCAAGTTCTACATGGTTATGCCATTCTCCACTTTTCTCCTCACTAAATTTAGTATATACCTTGTTTTTTGAAAGGGTAGCTAAAGTTAATGGTGTTATAAAATCTTTGGCAGCATCCGTCAAAATTACTTTTACTTCGGCCCCTCGTTTTACGAGTAACCTAACAAGAAAAGCCGCTTTATATGCGGCTATGCTTGCTGTTATACCAAGTATTATTTTCTTGTTTTTTAGCATAAAGCTAAATTAAAAGCTATAGAGTGCTATTTTTTATCTGGATTACGGTAATAAATTTTACCTTCAATATACTCTTCAGTAGCTATTAAGCTAGGCTTAGGTAGTCTTTCGTAGTACTGAGAAATTTCTATTTGTTCACGATTTTCAAATACTTCTTCTAATGTATCACCATCGTTATCAAACTCGTTTAATTTTTCGTGTAACTCTTCTTTTATTTGAACCGAAATTTGATTTGCTCTTTTGGAAATAATAGCAATTGTCTCATAGATATTACCAGTTTCTTCTTCTAGCTTACGCAAGTTACGAGCAATTGTGGTGTTTGTTACGTTTTGATAATTGTTCATTTTTTATATTATGATTTATTGTTTTCTAATTTTTTTAATGCTTGCTCAGCTTTTACTTTTATCAATTTAGCATCATTATAATACTTACTACTTTCTGTATATAAGTCAGCAAATTCGTAAAAAGCATCTATGGTATCATTGTATCTCTGTTTTTGTTTTTCTGCAATACTATGATCCGCGAGCAAATAATAAGATTTCACAACCAAAAAGTCAATTTCTTCCTTTTGTGCCACTTCAGGATAGTCGCGACTTACATTTTTCAAAGCTACAATCGAACTTTTA
>CAIVPY010000353.1 GCA_903907885.1 uncultured Bacteroidota bacterium | reverse complement strand
ACGCCTTTAACAGGTGTTGTCGATTTCTCAAAAGATGAACCGGATTATGCACCCAAATTGCAATTACTTAAAGCCAACAATCCTTCACCATTAACCGAATTATCTGAAAAAAAGAAAATTTTGGATGAGCAAAGATTGAATAGAAATACAGTTAGCAAACATTTGCAAAACGAACTTAATAAATCAGAAATTCCTCAACCAGAAATTTTAACAGGATTTAAAGGAAATGTAACCTCAGGCACTCCCAATGATAACGACATGGCCATTAGCAACAGTGATACAATAGTGAGTGTGTTGAACCAAGCCATTGGTGTTTATACGGCATCGGGTAAATATTTTTTTAGTCGTTCATTAAGTGCAATTGCTAAAGGTGTCACCAATTTAAATCGCACATTTGATCCCCGCATCATTTACGACCCAGAGTACAATCGTTTTATATTGGTTTTTCTGCAAGGCTCAAGTAGTGTTGATACCAGATTAATTGTAGGTTTTACCCAAACTAGCGACCCTACAAAATTGTGGAATTTCTATTCCATTCCTGGTAATATTTTTGGTGATAGTAGCTGGAGCGATTATCCTATTATCGCTATCAATAAAACTGAATTATTCATCACAGTGAATCGATTAAAAGATAATACTTATTGGAAGAATGGATTTATGGAAAGCATTATTTGGCAAGTAGACAAACAATCAGGTTATAAAGGCGATTCGTTATTGCAAAAAGCATATACCAATATTGCATTTGGAAGTAAATCTATCTGGAGTATCTGCCCTGCTCGCCAAGGCAATGATATGCAAAATGGATGGATGCACATGGTTTCAGTACGACCTAACGATTTACAAAACGATACGGTGTTTTTACATGAAATTACAGGCAGTTTAAAAAACGGAAATGCTAAGTTAAATACTAAAATATTAAAATCTAATGTCAGTTATGGATTGCAGCCAAATGCCTATATGTCGAATGGAAAAAAACTGCAAACCAATGATGCTCGTGTGTTATCAGCACTTTATCAAAACAATGCACTTTACTTTGGCTCAAACACCATTGACACCAATACTTTTAGTCCTGCTATTTATGTTGGTCATATTGATTTTTTAAATCAAGTTTCACCTAAAGTAACAGGTCGAATAATATCTTCTGATACTATAGACTATGGTTACCCAAGTATTGCTTATGCAGGCAGTGGAATGGGTGATAAAAGCGCTTTGATCACTTTTTCTCATACTTCAGATAAAACCTTTCCAGGTACTTCGGTGGCATATATTGATAGAAATTTAAATGTTTCAGTTCCTGTTAGAGTAAAGGCTGGAGAGTCTATTATACAATTGATATTCGACACCGTTGAGCGATGGGGAGATTACACTGGCATACAACAAAAATATAATGAATTGGGTGTATGTTGGCTGGTGGGTAGCTATGGAAGTAATAATACAAACTCTACTTGGTTAGCCAAAGTTAAGAGCAAAGACCCTTTTTTACAAGTTAACGAACCCTCATTAACCCAAAACAATATTCAAGTGTATCCAGTTCCTTCTTCTGATATTATCAATGTTCAGTTTGAAATGAAACAAACGCAAATGCTTGATTTTAGTTTAATAGATATGCAGGGTAGAGAAATCCCTCTTTTGCACGATAAAGCAAAAGCTGGTATCAATAATTTTAGTTTTGATGCTTCTGATTTAGCCAATAGTATGTATATGTTTTATGTTAAACAAAATGGAAATATATTTTTCAGCAAGAAAATATTGGTTGCTCATTAGTTGTTTGGGTTGTTTTGCGTCTGTTGTTTGCACAGCCCAAACAATTAAACCTGAGATACAGAATCATATAGAATTTCCTCGTCCTGGTGTTGACAATCAACAACATGTTGATTCCCTGAAAAGAACTCTTGACTTTAAGAGGAAGATCAAAAGACAACAGAACCTTTCGCGTAACAAGCGAATCATTAAACTACCTTGAATTGATAAAAGTCAAGACTATTTTTATTTAGACTAATTACAAATAGTGTAATATTGCCCTCGATTTATGAGAAAGATATTACTACTATTTATGGCTGCTTTTGTAACTTATATTGCTAAAGCACAAATTATTACTTCAGAAGATTCTTT
>CAIVPY010000352.1 GCA_903907885.1 uncultured Bacteroidota bacterium | reverse complement strand
TGGGCGATAATATTTTTTATGGCAGTGGTTTTTCTAAACTGTTACAACAATCTGCAGCCAACGACGGTGCTACCATTTTTGCTTACCCGGTAAGTGATCCCGAAAGGTATGGCGTGGTGGAATTTGATGCAGGCTTGAATGCCATCAGTATTGAAGAAAAACCCAGCAAGCCTAAAAGTAATTATGCTGTACCTGGACTCTATTTTTATGACAATGAGGTGGTGAAGATTGCCAAATCGATTGCCCCCAGTGCCCGAGGTGAATATGAAATAACCACGGTAAATGATCAATACCTGCAAATGAAAAAATTGAAAGTAGCCGTACTTAATAGAGGCTTTGCCTGGTTAGATACAGGTACCTTCGATAGCTTGAGTGATGCCACCGAATACGTACGAGTGATTGAAAAAAGACAGGGATTAAAAATTGGTTGCCCCGAAGAAATTGCTTGGAGGATGGGGTTTATTGATAGGGCCCAGTTGGAAAACCTGGCAGAAAATTTGAAAAAAAGTGGCTATGGGGAGTATTTAAAATGTCTGCTTGCGAAATAACTATTGCTTTTAAATAGTTTGTTTGTCCTTGATATTACTGAAATAAACTTATAAAATTGTTTGCATTTGAGTTCAAGCTATAATGTTTTTCAATTTGTTCCCTACCATCTGCACCCATTTTAGTTCTAAGCGATTTGTCTGCAATCAAACTTTCAAGTGCAGAAAACCATTCCACTTCTGTTGTACAAAGGAAACCACCTAGCTTTTCCCCGGTTATAATATTGTTTACGCCAATTGGAGAAGCAACTACTGGTATATTTAAGGAAAGAAACTGAATTATTTTAAAACCACACTTGGCTTCAGAATGATCAATTTCTTTTAATGGCATTATTCCAATATCACATTTCAGTAAATCTTCAATTTCGGTTGACAAATTCCAAGTGATAAATTTAAATCGCTTAAGGGGTAGGGATGGATTTTTATCAGCAATCACCAAGAAGCTAATATCATATTTTTCCTCTAATTTTTGCAGAATAGGGACTACAAAATCAAGGTAAACTAAAGTGGAAAATGTACCTGTCCAGCCAATTGTGACAGTGTTATTTCGCTTTATTGTGTTAAGGGTAATGTGGTAATTAGTATCAACACAAGTGGGATTTAAAATTACCCTTTTGTTGTATTTTTTGGCAAAATCATATAAATATTGGTTGCCTGCTGATACTTTATATGCCCATTTGCATATTGACGCAGTTTTCCAATAGCATTTAAAAAATGTCATCCATCTTTTATCTTTTTCCAGTGGAACTGCCCATAGGGCATCATCAAAATCATAAATTATTTTCTTTTTGAAAACTTTGGAATAAATCCATTCAAATATTGGTGGTCCCACAGGCGTAGCCTCCCGCATGATAAAAATGAAATCGTATCGATGTAGGCTAAAAAGCCCAATAAATCTATGTGCAAATCCTTGAATCACTGCCCATATTTTTTTAACTAAAAATCCTTTTTTATATAAAATGGAATGAGAGGATGCATCAATAAAATTTGCAGTTATGGGATTGAAACCATTGTCCATCAACAG
>CAIVPY010000351.1 GCA_903907885.1 uncultured Bacteroidota bacterium | reverse complement strand
TTTAAATTATTTATTTTTTTGCCTATATTTTTAATGGAATTATCCAAAATCATTTTCTATTCTCCAAGAACCTCCAGTTTCTCTGTCCATTTTTTCAACCTCACTAGTATCAAAAAAGAAATTAGAAGTTGATTTTGTTGTTTTTCTTTCTAAGGTTTCCATGCCTGATGAGCCCTCGTGTTGAGTAATATTTATGTTACGAATTATCACAACACCATCATTACTTAGAGACATTAATTTTTTTTCATCCTCCGAAAATGCAACGAATGTGATTTTCTTACTATTATCAGATTTTATAGCGTCGCCGTGTTCCGAAAAAGACAATCTAACTTTTCCTGTTTCTGTTTCTGCAATATGAAGAGCTCCTGATTCCTTATGTCCATAACCACCAAGTGTTAAGGGTTCATATCCTTGTTCAGATAGTGCTATATATTTTCCTGTTGGACTAAAACTCAAAAAACTCTTGCCTTCTATTTTGACCCATGATTTATATTGATTAAAGAAAGTTTTATTTACTTTTTTTAATTTCTCATTTAACTCAATTTCTGAAGGCTTATCGTCAAAGAGTTCATCGTTTATATTAATAAGATACGTATCCGGGTTGCTATCATAAGTTGCAAAATAACCGTTTTTAGAAAACCCACACACCCAAGCAGCATTCTTTGGTAATCTTGTCAAATAAGTGTCTTCAATCACAAGTGTTTTTTGTTGTTCATTAAACTGTAGTTTAAAAAACTGAATTAATCCGTTGCTACTTGGTTTACCTACATAAGCGTAGTATTTATTATCATAGGAAAAGGCCGAATAATTATAATAAACTAAATCCCATGGAAATTCAATTATTTGCTTTACATCAGAACCGGTAATTCCTATAGAGGTAAACTTTATTCTTTGAATAATATTTGCTGCATTTACATACCCAAGTTTATTCATTCCGTTTTTTTCAAAAAACTCTTTATGTTTTTCAAAAAAAAATTCCTTCATAGCGACATACCCTTTCTCTGCATCAAATACTCTTTCGTTCAAAGCATTACTAAGATTTACAAAATCCTCATATTGAACATATTCGTTTTTAATTCGGTGGAAATACCTTTCTCCAGTTGATACAGAAGAGAATAATTTTTGGTCTGGGCTAATGAATCTATAATAATGATAGTTGTCAGGGGTTATATCTTGGAAAGTTATTGGGTCAAGAAGAACCGCCGTTCTAGTTTTATTTTTTTCAAAAATTAGATTGCCTTCATTTGAAAAACCTAAAAACTTTTCAGAAAAGAAATTTGTTACTTCTCCTTTCTCAATATCATAAAAAATATATTCTCCTAATTTTTTTTGAGCAACTAAATATTTTCCGTTTTGTGACAAGTATGTTTCGTTATAAAAGTCATCTTCAAGTTTTATTTCTTTAAGTAGATAATATTGATTCTTCTCATTAAATTTATTTAAATATATAATATTTGACCTTTTCGATATTATTGAATGGGTTGATTCTGAAATTGCAATAATATCCCCGGGGATTCCATTTATTTTTCTTCCTGTCTTGTAGTTAAAATGTTGGTTTTCAATTTTGATAGTAAGCTTATTGAAATCTATCAAGTTTATTTCGGAGACATTGAATCCATCGAAATAATTGTTACCATGTTCTATTTTCCTGCTATTTAATAAGTCGTATCCAATAATATTAAAATTATCATCGCCTTTGCGGATTAAACACCAAATAATTTTTTTATCTAAATAGTTGCTTTCATTAAACTTTAAAACATCCTTTATTAAAGGTTTGAGCGGATTTTTAATATTTGATAATGTTATCTTGTCCTCTTTATCTTTTTGCAGAAGATAGTTTTCGTTACC
>CAIVPY010000350.1 GCA_903907885.1 uncultured Bacteroidota bacterium | reverse complement strand
ATTATTACCATTCCTACCACTGGAAAATTTAGTAGTTATATTGATTCAATTGATATTGGGAATGTGTCGTTTGATTTAACAAAGAATCCTTCAAAAAAATATAACAACCTTCCAATAGCTTACACCATTAAATTATTATCGTCAAATACAATAAATACTTTTGACTCGTCAAACTATGTGGATTTGAAAGTTTCAACCACAGGAGCCGCAGTTGATTATGCTGAGGGATTTTTTGGCAAATTGGATATCTCTTCAGATACTGCAACTAACATTGATAACGATTTTTTAAGTTTTATAAAAGAAGGTTTAAATCTTGATGACCCTAAATTAACTTTAGACATTTATTCTTCTTTAGGAGTTCCTATTACTTTCAATTACGATTTCACAGCCTATAATAATTCGGGCAAGTCGCAAGATTTACAAGTGCAACCTTTTGAATTATCATATCCTTTGGTTTCAGATATTGGTGGACCTAACGAACTGAAAAGGACAACAAGAGTTTTGGATAAAACAAATTCTAAGGTAGATAAATTTGTGTCATTACCTCCTCACAAAATAAAGTATTCTGGTAAAGTTATTACAAACTTAAACCATAATGTAAACGAGACACAATACATCAGTTCAAACTCAGCATTATCGGTTAATATGTCGATGGATATGCCTATAGCAATTCACTCAAGCAATTTCTCATTAGTTGATTCTTTTGATTTTAACGCAGCTGATATATTTGACAAACTCAAAAGCGCAACCATAGTAGTTAAAATGGAAAATGGTTTTCCTTTTAATGCAATGGTAAATATGATGCTATTGGACAGTAACAATAAATTTGTTGATTCATTACCCATTAACAATTTATTGATAAGTGCAATTACCGATGCAAATGGCAAAACCATTCAACGAAGCATTAGCAGATTTGACTTAATGTTTGATGAAGCTAGGATTAAAAAAATCACTACTGCCAAAGTGAAAAAGATTAAAATGTATTCAACGATTATTACCGAAAATCAAGGTAGTAAAACAGTGAGGGTGTATAGTGATTATGATATTAAAATAAGTTTAGGTGTGATTGGAAAAGTTGGTTTATAAAAATATCATTTAACAGTTAAAAGAAATTAGCTATGAAAAAAATATACTTAGCCATATTGATATTAAGTGTGAGTGTTATTGGAAATGCTCAAACGAATTTGAATTTATACAATTTTAGAAATGTGGCTCAGAGCAATTTGATGAACCCAGGCATTCGGCCTCAGGCCAGTTTTACATTTGGATTGCCAAGTATTTACTTTAGCGCTCAATCGCCTAATATGACCTTGAATGATATTTTCAATAAAGACGAAAATCCAGATAGTACCATTAAACGAATTGTTAGAGACGATAATTTATCGTTTAATAACACAGGCATATCTACTGTTTTCGATCCTATTTTTATTGGATTAGCAATCAAGAAAAATTACTTCAGTTTGGGTGTACAATTTAATTTCGATTTCTATGGTAGTCCCCCAAAAGATATACTAGGTTTAACACAAGGTTCAACCTTTTTTCAAAACTCGTTAAACCGACAAATAAGTTTAGGAAACTTAGATTTTAATACTACCCTATGGTCTGCTTATCATGTGGGATATACCCGTGAGATAAACAAAAAATTAAGCATTGGGTTTAGGTTAAAGTATTTACAAGGTTATTTTAATGCCAATGTGGAGCAAAGCACTTTGCAATTGTCAACCAATTCAGATTCTATATATATCAAAGCAGGATTTAAAGCCAACACTGCGGGTGCTGATGATATCAGAAAAGCGGGTTTCAATGTGAATGATTTGGTGTATGGCTCTACTCACAACGGGCAAAAAGCTCCCGATAAATACAACGCTAGTGGAAGCGAAATCATGGATTTTATTAATAACAGAGGCCTTGTGTCGGGCACAGGTTGGGGTATCGACTTAGGTGCTAATTATAAATTCAATCAACATGTATCCGTATCGGCTAGTTTGGTTGATTTTGGTTATATCAATTGGAATAAATTCAATAATACGTATAGCATGCCAACATCTGAATTTAATTATAAAGGGTTGGATTTAGCCAATATTGATTCTTTAAACAATAAAGGTTTTCTTGATAATAGAATTACGGCACTTCAAGACTCTGTATTAAAAAAAGTTTTTGTACCAAAAGAATCTTCTGATGCTTATACAACTTACCTTAATGCCAAGTTTTACTTAGGAGCACAGTATGCCATTAACTATAACAACACTTTCAATTTTGTGTTCTTCAATAATTTTGGTTCAAAGCAGTTTAACCCTGCCTTGAGTTTGGCTTTCACTAAAAAAAATCTGGTCGATTATGGACATAAGGGTGAGTGGCACCTACTATAATCAAACTTTTAGTAATGCAGGATTGGGCTTTTCGTTAAATCTTGGGCCT
>CAIVPY010000349.1 GCA_903907885.1 uncultured Bacteroidota bacterium | reverse complement strand
GTGATTACATAGTTTTTGGTGGTGCCTAAATCGTCAATACAATTATAAAAACCACGACTAACAGTAGGCGCATTCGATAGTTTTATTTCAATGCAGGCCACAGGCTGATTGGCTTTAACCAATACCACATCTACCTCTGCACCATTTTGAGTTCTGTAATAATACATATCCATTCCTTCGGGTCTGCTAGCATAAATTTGTTGAATAACATAACCTTCCCAAGAGGCACCAATAATTGGATGACTTTGCAAAGTATCATTATCAGTTATTCTGTTTACATAATGTACAATGCCACTATCTTTTACGTACACCTTTGGGGCTTTAACCATGCGTTTATTGGTATTAGCTGTAAAAGCTTGCAACCGATGAACTAAAAATGCTCCTTCTAAAAACTCAAAATAACGATTAGCAGTAGGTGCACTTACACCTAATGAATTGGCATACATTTCGGCCTTCCAAATATTACCTTGATCATAGGCTAACATTTGCCAAAGTTTGGCAATTGCTACCGAATTTAAATTTACGCCAAAAAGCAACCTGAAATCGCGCTCGGTATAGGTTTTTATAAATGCCGCCATCCAATCGGCCCAAGCCAAACTATTTTCAGTTAAAAAGGCTTGTGGAAATCCGCCTTTTAACCAATGAGTTCGCCAATCATAGCCACTATTACTAATTTCTTGCAATTTTAAAGGACCAAGTTCTAAAAACGATATTCTACCTGCCAATGATTCAGTGACACCATGCACTAAATTTGGCGATGCCGAACCAAGCAATAAAAACCTTCCATTTCGTCTATAGGAGTCAATTACTGAACGTAAAACAGAAAATATTTCAGGCATTAATTGCGCTTCGTCTATAACTACAAGTTTTTCTTCATTTACTTTAAAATAAGCTTCCGCATCGGTTAGTTTGGCTCTGTCAGTTGGACTTTCTAAATCTAGATAAATAAAGCCATTGCTTTGCAAATCACCAAATGCTTTAGCAAGGGTAGTTTTACCACATTGCCTTGGCCCCAAAATAGCAATAGCTGGAGCCCAGCCTGCCTTTAAGGTTAATTTAGCTATATCATCTCTATTTATCACAAGGCAAAGAAAGCTATTAAGCATGAAAAACCAAAATAATATTTTCATTTTACTTGATATATATATATATAACCAAGTAATTCAAAAATATAATTTTCGTTTTACTTGGTTAAATCATAAACAAGAAGGATAAAAAAATCAAGAAAATACTTCAAGTCGTCAATTAGAAATGTTATTATTGCAGCTTAATAGCCATGCCACTAGACCAGATTGACGACAACGGAGAAGACCAAAAGGAAATGAGTTTTTTCGACCATATTGATGAGTTACGAAAACACTTATTTCGCTCCACAATAGCCATTGCCATTGCATCTGTTTTCTTGTTTCTTAACAAACATTTTGTTTTTGACGTGGTATTATTTGGACCTCTTCATAAAGATTTCCTGAGTTATCAAGCCCTTTGCAAGCTTTCATACATGGTTAAAGGAACCGATGAATATTGCTTTAAAGATATTGGTTTTGTTTTGTCAAACATCAGTATGACAGGTC
>CAIVPY010000348.1 GCA_903907885.1 uncultured Bacteroidota bacterium | reverse complement strand
GCGAAGCTATTTGTAAACTAATCCTAAACTTCAATCATAAATGACTTAATCTTAAACTAAATATTTTCTAATCCTAGGCGAAGCTATTTGTAAACTAATCTTAAACTTCAATCATAAATGACTTAATCTTAAACTAAATATTTTCTAATCCTAGGCGAAGCTTTTTGTAATAAAATCAACCTTTTCAAGTGATAAACAAGAAATTGTTAAGTAATTTTCAAGTCAAAGTAACCTGTTAAACTAGCATAATTGTAAATCAAATCTCTAAACTGCCTTTTAAAAATGTTTGATTGTTTTGATAAATTGAAATAGACAACTTTACAATAATCATGAACTGCAACAAAATTAGCAACAACTTCTTTATAACAACTTTCTGCTAAATCGTTTACTTCTTCCATAAACAAAGAAATTTTGTCAATTTTAGAAAGCGAACGAGAACAAAACCATAATCTCATATTTGAATTGGAACCCTCACGCTTTTTTAAGAGTTCAATCAGACTATCTTTCTGCATTTGTTCATAAGCGGAAACGATTTTTTTATCCTTTTTTGTGATATATTTTGCGATATAAAAAGCAATGTTCGCACCACTTTTGACAACTCTAACATCAACCGAATTAGGTTTGCTCCAACTCGTTTCTACGCCAAATTTATACATACGTTCTAACGTTTCAGTGTCATAAGTATTGGAATAGTTGACTTTGGCGCAATATTCCTCAAATGTTAGATTTATGTTAGCATTCATGTATCTGTCAACATAACCCAATTTATTTAAACAACGATTCCATATTGAACGCACTGCCCAATATTCCATGAAACAATCAGTGGCAATGTGAAAATGGGCGTTTCCGTTTTTTTGATATTCTAAACGCCAAACGTAATTTTGAAGATTGAATTTTGCTTTTAACTCTGTCAAAGTTTGATTTAAACATGATTTTATAATTACATCCGTACTGTGAGCTTGTTGTGCCGGAAGTGTCAACGTTATAAAATTCATTTTAAAACCGAAAATATTTGTACCATCATGCGTGATTATATCGCGTTTTTTTGAAAGGGCAAAAATCCAATTCACTTTCTCGCGGATTCTTTTAGCAGCCTTATGGCTTAACTCTAAATTGTGTTTATTAGAATCTACTAACCGAGTTGGCAATGCTCCCATTTCTTGAAGCGCTTTTTTTACGTCGGGGTTCATGGCGATTTTTTCGACATGATCAACACCGAAGTTTTTATAAAATTGATTATAAAAAGTGAAACTATCAGGGCGAATTGACACTTTAGGAAGTACTGTGTATCTGTTTTCTTCAATCATGCTTTAGATTTTTGAATTGTGGGCGGAATAATAAATCAATATCTATACTAACTATAGAATAGTGGAATCGACAACGGGAGTGGTGCAAGCTACAAGGAATTCAAGGTTCAAAATCAATTCTTGCCACTCTGACGGTTTCCACCATCTATGTAGGCAATAAATCTCTGTAACAATCCCAGAGCTAAGCGAACCGTTAAGATTGACGGCAGTATTGACACATGATAACTCTTTCTTGTAGTATGCATTAGATTTTAATTTTTGAGGTATTACAAATGAATTCATTTTTTTTTTTCTTTAGTGGGTGATAAAAATATTTTTTTTAAACTTTCTTCTGCTCGCAAAAGTTGAACTACGATAACTCTCATCGAGGTGTCATCGTAGTTCTTTCGAATAACTTCTTGAAGGTCTTCCTTCAGGAAAACTATTTTAATCTTCAACTCATTAATTTTTTCTTGGCGTTCTTTTATCGATGGTAGTACCATTAGTAATCGTTTTTGATGCATAATGTAAAATGAGAAGGCAACAAAGCATAAAGTTTTTTCAATGTTGCTTTTGAATTAAAAATATCATCAATGCCGTCGTTATTGATGTCCTTGAATTCTGAACCTACAACAATACATCCTAGAGTGTTTGTATAAAAATTGCCGTGGTGTATTAAAATCATAGAACGATAAGGAACGTTTAAAACATGAAAATGAAAGCCATATTTAAGAGACCACCTTTTTTTAACAATATAGTTACCGCAAGGGATGCAACTAATACGTTTTTCATTAAAAAGAAAAGGTGGTTCTAATGTAACGCAACTAAAAACGTTGTGCTCATTATCGTTGAATAATTTTAAAATTCCAAAGCTAGAAACTAAATTGTCGGCGTGCCGAATTAAAACTGCATGCATGATAAAAAAAATTAAAGGTTAAATATTAAAATATTCTCTAATAAAATCGTTTAAATCTGATAAAATAATCATGTTTTTATAGTCTAAAACGTGTAAACGTGTAACCGAATGCGTGTGAACAAATTTATGATGTTTGTTGCAAAGCGGTACCAAATTCAAAGCGGAATTATTAGAACTGTTGAAGTCAACATGATGAACGTGTAACCCCGAGCGAGGGGCACGGCAAAGAATACATTCACCATGATAGGCATAAATAATTAACGGCTTAAGAAATTTAAAAACTGGGTCTTGATGGTTTGACATGACTGTTTTGTTTAAAGATTTATGTTCAGACGCTCCGCGGGGGGTTTTTAAAAAAAAGCAAGGCGGGATGTTATAATTTAGTGATAAAAAAAAGGACCAAAATACAAAGTACTTTAGTCCTAATTTATGAGAGGTGTGCTACATCACACACTACTTGCTTCCTTTTGAGGTTGCGCCCCCGCATTGCCTCGTACAAATATTCAAAAAAAAAATTGAATTGAAAATGAAATATTTACGAAAATTACGAAAACAGGGAATATTATTAGGTTTAAACTGCTATAGCTTTGAAAGCTCTTGTAACAGAAACAACACCTGAACTAGAAACAACAGTAATCGCACAATAATATAACTTCCCAATTGTCAAATTATATCCGTTAGTGACTACTAAATCATGATATAAATCATTTTTGTTAAATGCTGAAGAATCAAAAAAACAACCTATTGTCACCTTTAAGGGGTTCGGGTTCATGCTTTCATTATCTAACGGCATAATTCGAAACGTTGCCTTTGTATCTGCGACATTGACAAAATTCAATAAATCTATATTATCACCCGTAACATCCAAAGTAATATCATCAAATGTGCATTCTGGAATGTCTTTTTTCCAGAAAACATAATCAGGAGTCGACAGTCCTGCAATACTGCAATTTATAGCGCATTTTGTATAAAACGCCCGGGCAGTTAATGTTTTTGGATTGCCAAAACGGTCAGTAACTGGGTTGTCATTGGCGATTATTCGCCAACCCTCCCATGCGGAGGAACCTAAAGAAAGCCATGAAGCCATCACATTTCTAATTTTAGAAAGGGCCTTATTGGTGTTTATTGCATTTTGAAAACCTCGAAGCGGGTTTCGTTGTAAAATTTGTGTAGAGCCTTGAATTCGGAAACAATGTCCATTTATTCGACCGACTGCTTTTGTCACAATCGACCCCATGAGTAATTTTGCCATGATAAAAAAATTTAAAGGTTAGAAAAAAAGGGATCAGGGCGCAAGCCCGACCCCTTTTTTAAGAAATCTGTAGAAAAACTACGCTTGAACGATAGCCTTAGTATTCTCTGGCACAGACATCTGACCATTTAGAGCTACTATTTTCACTTCAAAATGGATATTTTGTCCCGCTACGGGAGCTCCATATTTAGCCACATAAGCGGTGTAAATATCAGCTGCAACAATTGAAGCACCATTCGCTTTGTAAATAGAGCGAAGCCTATTTTTAACAAATGTTGTTCCTTGAGATAATGAAGGAGTTGCTGAAACTATCACTTCATAATCAGCACCAACAGCATTTATTGTTGGTGTGATTGTAGTCAATGAAATATCAACAGTAACGCCAGTTAAACCAACGATAGCCATTTGAACTTTAGCTGGCGCGTCATTCATCAATGCACCACCTACGTTCAACAAGTTCTTGTTAAGCGATGTAAACAAACTTTTTCCGCTAGGGTTTACCGAATCCCCAAAAATATTAGTGCTTTTCCAATCTCCCACTGCTCCATTCCATGTGGCACGTTGTGCTTCAGTAAGAATAGACCATTGTTGAGCCAAATAACCGAGTAAAGAACGGTTTGCTTGCTGGTCCTCTGTTTGAGGATTTGAAGGGGTTACCTTCGTTCTCAAATAGGCACCGCCTCTGTTTTTGGAGAATACATGTCCTCCTAATTTTCCGCGAGCATCTGTCATAAGTGCTCCAAATTTAATTTTTGCCATGAGT
>CAIVPY010000347.1 GCA_903907885.1 uncultured Bacteroidota bacterium | reverse complement strand
GTATCTCCATTATTTTTAGCTTGTCTTGTTTTGGCATCCAACTCATTGGCTTGTTTTGCCAAATTGATTGAGAATTTTTGGTACTGAAAGAAAGCCTCATTTTCCTTTGAGTTTTTAACAATTACAGAACCTGCAATGTTTGTTGTATCAGTTGCTTCCAATTCGAAAAATTGTTCTGATACAATAAAATCAAACAATAAACTTTTATCGGCAGTAGCAATTAAATAAACACCACCTTCAAGTACTTTGTTTCCTTTAAAAACCATTTTACCGTTGGCATCTGTTTTGGCACTATCTCGCAAATACTGTTTATCACCATAATAATACCCTAAGTAATAGTTACGGTTTTTAAAACCTTTGATTGTAATACTAATATTGTAGGCATCTTTAGAAAAGCCCAGCTTACAAAAAACAAGAACTGTAAGAAGTAATATTATTCTTTTTGACATATGTATTGGTTTAATTCGGGGTAAAATTAATACAAATACCATCGTTTTGGCAAGTAGAAAGCAATTTTAAGATTGAATTAACAAAAATATACCCTTTAGGGTTGTTGGAAGTGAGTGTATAAGAACAATAAAAGCCTATTATTGCAGTTGATATGAAATACCATTTAAACTTGCTAAATGCTGTTTGTCTAAGCATTAGTCATATTTTTGACGATAATAAATACGCTGATAAGGTACTTGAAAGGGTACTAAAATCAAACAATCGTTGGGGTGCTCGCGATAGGGCTTTTATTGCCGAAAACACATACGACATGGTACGCTATTGGCGATTGATTCGAACTGTGGCTGAATTAGAAACACATGAGCTTAACCAACAAAACCTTTACACTTTGTTTGGCACTTGGCAAATACTGAAAGGAGCACCCATTCCTAATTGGGAAGAATTTAAAAATGTGGACGTTAAAAAAATTGAGCACAACTACAAAATTTTAAAAACCCAAAGAAAGATTATACACTCGGTGCCCGATTGGTTGGATGATTTGGCGATAAAAGAGTTAGGGAAACAATGGAACCAAGAAGTGGAAGCATTAAACCTAACAGCTCCTGTAGTAATAAGGGTTAATAACCTAAAAACAAACAAAGCCGACTTAGCCAAATCACTAAAAGACAAAGATATATTAACCGACATTGTCCAAGGCTGTAAAGATGCTTTGATATTAAAGGAAAGACAAAATCTTTTCATAACCGAAGAATTTAAAAATGGTCTGTTCGAGGTTCAAGATGCTTCTTCTCAACTGGTTGCCGAAATGATGCAACTAGAACCGGGTATGAAAGCAGTTGACGCTTGTGCTGGTGCGGGAGGAAAAAGTATGCACATTGCATCTATCATGCAAAATAAAGGTAGAATTATTAGCCTTGATACCGAGCAGTGGAAATTGGATGAATTGAAAAAACGTGCTCGCAGAGCAGGAGTTTGTAATATTGAATCTCGACTAATTGAAGGAACCAAAACCATAAAAAAGTTACATGATTTTGCTGACAGAGTTTTACTAGATGTGCCTTGCAGTGGATTGGGAGTTATCAAACGTAACCCAGATGCTAAATGGAAATTGAGCTTGGAGTTTATTGATAAAGTAAGGCAGCAACAAAAAGATATTCTTGAAAACTATTGCAAAATAGTAAAACCAGGAGGGAAAATGGTGTATGCAACATGTAGCATCTTGCCTAGCGAAAACTTTTTGCAAGTGGAAGCTTTTCTAAAAAATCATCCTGAATTTACTTTAGAGGAAGAGAAACGCTTATACCCAAGCCAAACAGGGTTTGACGGATTTTATATGGCTAGATTAGTAAAAGCAAACACTATATAAGTATCCTACCCTTTTTCACTTTATGTTATTCGTCAGTTCTTGCCATAAATAGTGCAAGTATTATATTTTTGCTTTAATGAAATTAGATATACTTTGTTTTGGTGCACACCCTGATGATGTGGAGTTGTCTTGCAGCGGAACCATATTGCGTCAAATAGATTTGGGCTATAAAGTGGGCATAGTTGATTTAACCCAAGGAGAATTAGGTACTAGAGGTTCAGCAGAATTACGCTTACAAGAAGCCAAAAAAGCAGCCGAAATACTAGGAATAAGTTGCAGAGACAATCTTGGCTTAGCAGATGGTTTCTTTAGAAAAGACAGAGAAACCTTGTTAAAAATAATCACTAAAATTAGGCAATACCAACCAGACATCATACTGTGTAATTCTGAAACAGATAGACATATTGACCATGGACGTGCTGGAGATTTGATTGAAGATGCTAGTTTTTTAAGTGGGCTTCGCAGAATTGAAACTCAATTAGAAGGAACACTTCAAGAGGTTTGGAGACCTAAATCTATTTACCACTATATTCAAGATCGCATGCAACCTGCTGATTTACTTTTTGATATTACCCCATATATAGAAAGAAAAATTGAATCAATAAAGGCATTCAGTAGTCAGTTTTATGATGCAGACTCAACAGAACCAGAAACCCCCATTTCGGGTGAATTTTTCTTTGATTTTATAAAATCAAGAGCCATGGAATTTGGCCGCAATATCAATGTAAAATATGCTGAGGGATTTACTGTAAGAAGAACGATTGGTTCAGATAACCTAATGCACTTACTTTAATCCACTTCTAACATTCCCGGTCTTCTCTCTTTGGTTCTATTTACACTTTGATCGTGTCGCCATGCATCTATTTTGGCATGATTTCCAGACAGTAGAACTTCAGGTACTTTTAATCCTTTATAATCTGCAGGTTGACTATAAACGGGAGGGCTAATCAAATTATCTTGAAAAGAGTCACTCAATGCAGAAGTTTCATCATTCAAAACCCCTGGTATTAACCTTACAATGGCATCCACTATCACTGCAGTGGCAAGCTCACCACCAGTTAACACATAATTACCTATTGATATCTCGCGGGTAATTAGGTTTTGACGAACACGTTCATCTACACCTTTGTAATGTCCACACAAAAAAGCAAGATTATTTTTGCCAGATAGGTGATTTGCCATCTTTTGGTCGAAAAGTTCGCCATCAGGACTTAAATAGATTACCTCATCATAGCTTCTCTCGGACTTTAGTTTTTGCAAGCAATTGTCTATGGGTTCAACCATCATTACCATCCCTGCCCCGCCTCCATAGGCATAATCATCCACTTGCTTGTGTTTGTTATTGCTATAATCTCTAATGTTATGCAAAGCAATTTCAACCAATTGTTTAGCCTGAGCTCTCTTTAGGATTGATTCACTGAAAGGACCTTCAAACATTTGAGGGAAAAGTGTGAGAATATCTATATGCACAAATTATATTTAGTATTAAACTTCTGTAATTCAAAGTTGAAAATATTTCAATTTAAAAAAAAGACGAACTGAGTATGCATCACACATTCAACTCTAAGAAACCATCGGGTAAATTTAAAGTAATCAGTTTTTGTTTTACATTAATTTCTAAAATAAATTCTTCAACAGCTGGGATTAGTATTTCTTGTTCTTTATAAACTGTTTGAAACATAGTTTGTCCTGGCATTTCAATTATTTGCAATAGGTTGCCAATTTCACCTATTTCATTATCAAACATTGTAAAGCCAATTAATTTAATATCTAATGCACCTTTTTTTCTTTTGATACTAGCTGATGGTAACAAGATATCTAAGCCAACATAATCCTCAGATTTGTCAACTGTGTTTATATCTAAACACTTTATAATTGCTTCATTTTCGGTAGTTCTTTGCCACTCTTCAACAAAAAAAGGAACAGGTTTTTGTTTAATTAAAAACATCACCCATTCCTTTAAGTTACTATTTTTCTCTAATGAGATTTTTAATAAACCATTGTTACCGTGAGATTTAATTACATATCCCACTTTTATGAAGTCATTTAAATTAATTGACCTCATAAAAAATACTATTCTGAAGGAGTTTCGGTTGTATTTGCATCAGCAACTACTTCCTCTACAGATTCATCAGATACTTCTGTGGTTTCTTCAACTACAGGTGCATTGGCAGCTTCAGCTTCAGCAATCAAAGCCGCTTTTTTCTCTGCTAATTTAGCAGCGCGAGCTTCTTTTACTTTTACTTCAACAAGCATTTTTTCAGCTAGCTTTGCACTCATACCAGCACCTTGTTTTTCAACATGTGCTAATACTTTCGTTTGTTTCTCATTCTCCCATTTCTCGAACTTAGCATCTGCTTGTTCTTGAGTCAATACACCTTTTCTTACTCCACCATTTAGGTGCTTTTTCATTAATGCTCCTTTGTAAGATAAGATTGCGCGGCAAGTGTCAGTTGGCTGTGCGCCATTTTCTAACCATTTTACTGCTTTGTCTACATCCAACTCAATTGTTGCGGGAACGGTTTGAGGTTTATAAAAACCCAAATTTTCGATAAATTTACCATCCCTCGGAGCACGTGAATCCGCCACCACAATGTGGTAATAAGGTGCCTGTTTACGTCCGTGACGTTGTAATCTAATTTTTACTGACATTACTTATTTTGTTTAAATTGTTATTAATTAACCGCTTGTTCTCCAAACAAACGGGCTGCAAATGTGTGGTTTTTTATTTAAAAATAAAAGTCTTCAATTAATTCTTTTTTCTATCCCAAGTTATTTGCAAATTCGCAGCCACCAAATTTTATGAAAAAACTATTATACTCAGCACTCATCATTATGTCTTTGGCTTCATGCTCCAAAGATTCATCACCCGAAGACAAATGCACTGGTAAAACAGGGGGTGGTGGACTTGTAAATCTTTTAGTATCACCAAGTGACGATATTGCAATGGGACAAGCCACTGTAAACAGTATTGATTCTAATAAAACAGAATATCCTATTTTGGATTCAACTCAATACAATGTGGCTTATGGTCATATCAACCGAATCACAAAAAACATTTTAAATTCTGGTGAGGTCTATTATAAAGACAAATTTGTATGGCGAGTTCGAATTATTAAAAGAGATGACATATTAAATGCTTTTTGCACACCTGGTGGATTTATTTATGTTTACACTGGTTTGATAAAATATCTTGATAACGAAACCCAATTAGCTGGGGTTTTAGGACACGAAATTGCTCATGCCGACCGTAGACATAGTGCTAACCAAATGGTTAAACAATATGGCATTTCTACCTTACTTTCAATAATTTCTGGAGGAAACCAAAGCCAATTAGCCACTTTGTCGGCACAACTTCTTTTACTAAAATACAGTAGAGAAGATGAAACAGAAGCAGATAAATTTTCGGTTAGATATCTAAAACCTACAGAATATGATGGCCGCGGAGCCAAATATTTTTTCGAGAAACTTATTGCAACTGGACAATCAGGAGGAACTCCAGCATTTTTAAGCACTCACCCAGATCCAGGTGATAGAGTTGCTAATATTACTCAAACTTGGGAATGTCTTGGCAGCAAAGTGGGATTAACATTTGACACTCGCTACGCACAATTCAAGACCAGCCTACCATAGATACAGTTAACAGTAAGCAATTATTAGTTATCAAATAATACTATTAAAGGAATTGTTGTAATAACAACCTACTATTTACTGCTAACTGACAAGCCCAAATTGCTTGAAATGGTGTGTAAAGTGCTTGCTATGAAAACGCTCCCAATCTGCTTTTGATAACATGCCAAACACTGGATGAACATGGGTTTTATTTGGATTTATATTGTAATATGCTTCAAATTTTACAATATAGCTTTCTAATTCTTTTATGGCTACAGCTAAACTTGGGTTTCTAAAAATTATCCCTTCACCTCTGAATATGGGTGATTTAAAATCCTTTCTAAAAGGCAAATCGCTATCAATAAACATGCGTTTAATTTTGTCCACCTTTTCTTTTTCAGTAAATACCGTTGATTCAAACTCTCCTATTGATAACATTATGGCATCCGTTAGGTGTTCAATCATTTGTTGAGAATGCATACTTCCCCATAATGGTATAGTTTCAATTTTTAATTTATGCATAATTTCAATATCATTTATTTTGGGAAATGAGATAAATTCGGATGCTTTCATTCTACAATTATATATTTATTTGATAATTCGACAAATTTTATAAATAGGTGTTACCTCATACATGTTTAACAAATTGCATTCTTTATTTGATTTTAGAAGTTGTAATAAATTGATTTTACAGTAGGAAATTATCAATTACTTTTTATCTTGCCTCTTGATACAAAATTATTTAATTCATGAAATTTAAATTTCACTTTTTAATTGTTAACTTATTTTTTACTTTATTAACAATAGATGCACAGATTACTAAAGTGCCTGTTTCTGGATTTAATAAAGATCTAATTGTAAACGGTACAGGAGCAGCTTCAAGCTCAGTTACTTCTGCTTTTGATGCCAGTAGTTTTGCATTTGTAGCTCAAGACTTCCCAGGAGTATCTACTTGTTATTTACCTAATTCTGGTATTGTAAATAGTGCATTAACAGCTGGTTTATCTTTTCAACTAAATAGTTATTCTTCGAATAATGCATTTCATGTTACAGCTGCTACAGGTTCTGGAGTTTTCACTTTGAACACCCCTCAACCTATGAACGACTTGTATGTTTTGTGGTCATCGGGTCAAGGTTCTTGCGTAACCGATGTGACAGTTACATTTAGCGACTTAACCACTCAAGTTTTTTCAGGAATTACTGTAGCTGATTGGTTTGGAAGTGTTGCTAGTGTTACAAACATTGGTAGGGTCAATATAACATCTGGAACTGTTGACCCCTGTGCTGCTAATGGGCCTAATTTTTACGAATCAAAATTTTCATTATTAGCTACTAATGCTTCAAAAAATATTATATCAATCACAGTTAATAAAACTTCTGGAGCAGGGTATTTAGGAGTTTTTGCTTTCAGTGCTTATTCCTCAATTGTAAATAATAACCCACTCTCCTTCCCTATTCCTAGTTTTTACTCACCCGACACGGTTTGGATGAATAGTCCACAAACCTTTTTAAACACCAGCATCGGACACACCCGCGTATATTGGAATTTACCTAAAGAATCCGTATTGCAAAGCGGTTATTCACGCAATTGCTTTGTAAATCCACTAACATTAATACCAGATACAATTCCAAATCGTTGTAATATAGACACCGCTATTTACACCAATAATTTCACCTATACATTTAACCGTACAGGTTTGTGGCTTGTGCGCCTAACCGCCATCAATGCCTCCAAGCGAGATAGCTTGCGAGATAGCGTAGAAAAATGGGTGTATGTAGATTACCCAAGCCAAAAGCCCAAGAGTAATTTTTATGCCACCAAAAGAATCATAGGCGTAAACGATTATACCAACCTATACGACTTGAGCAATTATGGCCCTACCAGTTGGAACTGGTGGTACGAGCCTTTGTGCAACAGTTGCACCCAGCAAGGTTATGGCTATAACATTATAGATTCCACCACTGGCACCAACCCTCGTTTTGTAGCCAGAGACTTGGGTATGTACGACATCTGTCTACAAACAGGCAATTTGCGAGGCATGGATACCCTATGTTTAAGAAAATATTTAACCATAGTAAATTCATATAACCTATGTAAAACCAATTTTGCCACCCTCACCGATACTGCAGGCTTTGTATTTGCCATGAATGGACCCACACAAGCCTACGACAGGGCGCAAATAACAGGCGTATGCCAAGGCATACTTATTAATCCATGTGCCGATTCGGTGTACATATATGTAGAGCGTATGAACATGTATCCAGGCGATAGTATAGATGTATATAATGGCTCATCATCTAGCTCCCCTAAGCTGGCAAGTTTAGGAGGCGATACCATAAATGTAGTACCACTTGCCAAACGGTTTTTACAAGCAGGCAACAGCGTGTTTATTAAATACCGCATACAAACAGGAGCCAACCCTGCAGGCTACCCAGCAGCAGGATTTTCGCTCAGATGGGCCATAAAGCCAGCAAGCTACCCAAAACCAACAGCCAGAATTAATTTACCCGACACCTTGTATTCGCTTGCCCCAATGCTATACGAAAACCAATCAACAGGCAATTTGATGCAATACAGTTGGGATACAGATGGCAATGGTACCTTTGGTAACCCTTCACAAAGCCCACTATTAGATAGCACAAGTG
>CAIVPY010000346.1 GCA_903907885.1 uncultured Bacteroidota bacterium | reverse complement strand
GTATAAAAATGTTCCATCACAGGCAAGGTTTGTATTTGATCTATATTCAATTATTTTATAACATTAAGATAATGGTAAATCTGTTGGGTTAGGTTTACAATGTCTTTGTTGCTTTTGGTGTCTATCATGGCATCAAAGTATCTAGTTCCGTTTTCGTGCATTGCCGAAATTTTATAATCAGCTTTGGTGTAAACACTCATGGCATGAAGCGGTAAGATATCATCAAAATAAACACTTATCAATAAATCAAAATGGGTATTTAAAAACCTTCCTATTTTACTTTTGTCAGGTAGGTTAAAAACATCAAGCTTTTCTTGCCAGAAGAACTCAGATTGGATATGTATTTTTTTGGTATGAGGTAATATTTTTTCATCAACAAAACCCATTAAAAAAACCTTTTTACCAAGCTCTCTTAAAGAAGCAGCAAATCGCTGCACATTTTCTTCATTTTGTTTGTTGGCAGCATCATACACAATACCAATTTCATGCATTTGGTCAAATGATACCAGTTTGTTTTTTTTGTGGATATTCATAGCCTGAAGGTTAAGCCTGCGTTTACCAAAAAATGTTTTAATATCTTGAATAAATTTCATTTGTTTTTGGTTTATTCTAAATCGTATTGCTTAATTTTTCGGTAAAGAGTTCTTTCAGAAATACCTAATTCGTTAGCCGCTTTTTTACGTTTTCCATTGTATTTATTCAAAGCTTTTTTAATCATTTCAATCTCTTGTTGTTCTAATGATAAAGACTCTAGAACAGGCTGAGCTTCTACAATTTCAATTACATTGTTGTTTGCAGTTGATGCATGGGTAGCATGTGTACTAGTAGAAGCGTTATTAAAAGCATTTTCTGTATAGGTGTTTGAAAAATGATTTTGTGTTACAATATCTGTATTTACTGGATTTGAATTACCTAACATGCCATATACAACACCTTTTAATTCGTTTAAATCTTTGCGTAAATCAATCAATACTTTGTAAAAAATATCACGTTCACTTAAATTGGAATATTCTCCAGCCAAACCTGTGAACAAAGCTGGAATTCCCGATTTTTCGATTGGCAACACTTGCCTTAATTCAATAGCATTTACATTTTTATCTTCATCTAAAACTGAAAGCTGTTCAGCCACATTTTTAAGCTGACGGATATTACCTGGCCACCTATAATTGATTAACAATTGTTGAGCTTCAGCATCAAGCAATACTGGTTTTGATTTATACTTTTCAGCAAAATCGGCACTGAATTTTCTAAATAATAAATGAATGTCTTCTTTTCTTTCGCGCAAGGCTGGCACTTTGATAGGCACTGTCGAAAGTCGATAATACAAATCCTCTCTAAACTTGCCACTTGCAGAGTAATCCAACAAATCTCTGTTGGTAGCAGCTATTATTCGCACATCTGTTTTTTGTGTTTTGGATGAACCTACTTTAATAAACTCCCCGCTCTCGAGAACACGCAACAAACGTGCTTGTGTTTCCAATGGCAACTCACCCACTTCATCTAAAAAGATCGTTCCACCATTTACAGTTTCAAAATAACCTTTACGAGTATCCAATGCGCCTGTGAAAGAACCTTTCTCGTGTCCGAACAATTCAGAATCTATCGTTCCTTCGGGAATAGCACCACAATTGACAGCTATAAAGGGCCCATGCTTGCGACTACTTAATGCATGTATAACTTTACTAAAAGCCTCTTTACCCACACCACTTTCACCATTTATTAAAACCGTTATATCTGTAGGTGCAACCTTTACTGCTGTTACCAAAGAGTAGTTAAGCAAGGATGAGTTACCTATAATTTCAAATCGTTGTTTTATATCTTGTATGTTCATTTAATAACTTCTTTTTAAAAATTAAACTTCTCCAAAGCCTTGCCAATTAAACTCGTTTGGGTTGAGCGTTCGATAATCACTTTTACATAATCCCCTTTTGCATACATGCCATTTTTAGGAAATATTACTGTTCGGTTGTTATCATTTCTTCCCACCCAATCGTCTTCCGATTTTTTAGAATTTCCTTCAATCAAAACTATATGAATTTTGCCCACTTCATTTGCATTTTTGGCAATACTGATTCCTTGTTGAATTGCTATAATTTCTTGTAATCTCTTTAACTTTACATTTTCAGGAATATCATCTGCATACCTTCGCGCAGCAAGGGTTCCTGGTCTTTCGCTGTAGGTATACATATAAGCAAAATCAAATTGAGCATATTCAAACATACGCAAAGTGTCTTTGTGCTCTTCATCTGTCTCGCTACAAAAACCAGCAATCACATCGCTTGATATGCCACAATTGGGTATAATTTCTCTTATCTTTTCTAATCTTTGTTTAAACCAATCACTGTCATAAGTGCGATTCATTAGATTTAGTATACGGCTATTTCCATGTTGCATGGGGTAATGAATATGCTTACAGATATTTGGATATTTCACCATTGTGTATAACACGTCATCGGTAATATCTTTTGGAT
>CAIVPY010000345.1 GCA_903907885.1 uncultured Bacteroidota bacterium | reverse complement strand
TTTAATTTTAAACTTTCTGTTCTTTCAAATTGGGCTATTACTTTATTGTTGATGAATGCTTTCAACAGACTAATGGTTTCAGCATTGGGATAATGCCTTGATTGTTGAGCTTCAAACTCCTTTTCTGCAAAAAATTTATACTCTAAACTAAATGATATTAAATACAAATAGAGCTCATAGCTTTTATCTAAGCTTTTAACTAAATTTTTCTCATATACAGCCCTGCTTGCCCTTTCTTCCTGCCTGAAAGCATATATGCTTTGGAATACTTTTACTCTTAAAAATCGTCTGTTGAACATTTATTTTTATTAATACCTATATAAAAGCAGGAACACGTTTTACGTATAATTTAAAAAATATAAAAGAACGTTTGCGTGTTCCCGCTTTATTGAAATTTTGATTGTATTAGAATGTAGAGCGTACTTTTAGAATAGTGTTTATTCTTGACTCTGCCATTTCAATAGCTGCTCTCTGTGTATGAATTTTTTCAGAGGCGGATTTTTTAAATATTTCTAATGTAACGTCATATATGTGTTGTGCCTTGCGGTAAGCAGTTTCTCTATTGTATCCAATATGCTCTTGGTAAACATTAATCAAACCACCTGCATTGATTAAAAAGTCAGGAGCATAAGCAATACCTTTTTCGATAAGCATATTGCCGTGTACGTTTTCATCAGCCAATTGGTTATTTGCAGCACCAGCTACAACTTTACATTTTAGTTTATTAATGTTTTCGGTATTTAATACTGCACCTAAAGCACAAGGAGCAAATACATCTACATCTAAACCATAGATTTCATCGCCTTTAACAACTTTGGCACCAATTGAAGTTGAGTAGTGCTTTAAAACCTCTTCGTTGATATCAGTAATGTAAATTTCGGCACCTTCGTTTTTTAAATGCTCTAATAAATGACCACCTACTTTACCAATACCTTGAACAGCTACTTTTTTACCGCTGAGGTCGTCAGAACCAAAAGCAAATTTCACAGCTGCTTTCATTCCCATGTAAGTACCATAAGCAGTGACAGGACTTGGATCTCCTCCACCGCCCATACTTTCAGGTAATCCTACCACATGACTAGTTTCCATATGAACGTATTCCATATCTTTGGTAGTAGTATTTACATCTTCAGCTGTGATATACTTACCATTCAAGTTTTCAACAAAACGACCAAATTTACGCATCAAACCCTCTGTTTTGATTTTGTTAGCATCACCAATAATAACAGCTTTTGCTCCACCTAAATTTAATCCTGAAATGGCAGCTTTGTATGTCATACCACGGCTTAAACGCATTACATCGTTAATTGCCTCAGCCTCATTGGTATAATTCCAAATTCTAGTACCACCTAAACCAGGCCCTAAAACCGTATTATGAATTGCAATAATAGCCTTTAAACCAGTGCTTTGGTCTTGGCAAAATACTATCTGTTCATGGTCGTGAGTTGATAGTTGAGTGAAAATGTCTACGTTTTGCATAGTTAGATATTATTAAAACGGCAACAAAAGTATACTAATATTTCACATTTCATAACCAACTTTTTAAGCGTTTGTTTTACAATAATTTCGATTAAAATTGTAACCTTTAAAATGAGAGCGTTAACCCACTTAAATAAATACTTCTACAAATACCGTTATCGCCTCTTTTTGGGAATGTTGTGGGTGACTCTTTCAAATTTATTTGCCATATTTCCAGCACAATCAGTTAGAATTGTTATTGATTTAATCAAAGAAAATATTGCCACCTATAAACTATTTGATGGGAGTAAACTCAATTCCGCCTTATATCATTTTCTTGGTATTACTATTCTCTACTTCTCTGTAATTATTATTGGATTGGCCTTACTTCGGGGTTTTTTCATGTATATGATGCGCCAAAGCCTTATAGTTATGAGCCGTTTGGTAGAGTATGATTTGAAAAACGAGATATTCAATCATTATCAAACATTGGGTATGAATTTTTTCAGACAGATCAATACAGGTGATTTAATGGCTAGAATAAGTGAAGATGTAGGAAGGGTAAGAATGTATATTGGTCCTGCAGTTATGTATAGTGTAAATTTGGCGGTTACTTTTATTATTGTACTTTGGGCTATGTTTTCGGTAAGCGCCAAATTAAGCTTCTGGGTATTGATACCTTTACCTTTTCTGTCTTACAGTATTTTTTATGTTAATACCATTATTAATAAAAGGAGTGATGTCATTCAATCTAAATTAAGCGATTTGACCACCTTTGTTCAAGAAGCTTTTTCGGGTATTCGGGTACTAAAAGCCTTTGCAAGGGAAAAGGCATCCCAAAAAGATTTTTATACTGAGACCGAAGAATACAAAAAAAAGCAATTGCATTTAGCCAAAGTAGAAGCCCTTTTTTTTCCACTCATGTTTTTCTTAACAGGTTTTAGTTCCATAATAACCATATTAGTAGGCGGCCTTATGGTAATTAATGGCGAAATTACCATAGGTAATATTGCCGAGTTTATTATCTACATTAACATGCTTACATGGCCAGTTGCATCATTAGGTTGGGTTAGTTCTCTTATTCAAAGGGCAGATGCTTCGCAAAAAAGGATTAACGAATTTTTGTTTACCAAACCCGAAATTATTTCTACATCAATCGAAACATTTAATTTTAACCATAAAATCGAATTTAGAAATGTTTCTTACACTTACCCTGAAAAAATACTTGCTTCCATCAAAAATATTTCATTTACCATAAACAAAGGAACCCATTTTGGAATATTAGGCAGCACTGGCTCTGGTAAAACCACCCTACTTAATCTCATACTTCGATTGATAGATGCAACTGAAGGAGAAATTTTAATTGATGATAATAACTTAAAAAACATTAATTTAAAAGCATATAAAAAGCAAATAGGTTATGTACCGCAAGATGTGTTTTTGTTTAGCGATACCATTTCAAACAATATTATTTTGGGGGTTGAATCTTTGCCATTAAATGCCAAAACAATTGTGGAACAAGCTGCCCAAAATGCTTCTTTATCCGAAAATATTGAGAGCTTTGCAAATAAGTATGAAACTGTATTAGGTGAAAGAGGCGTTACATTATCAGGCGGTCAAAAGCAAAGGGTAGCTATAGCAAGAGCCTTTGTTAAGAATCCAGATATTTTAATTTTTGACGACTGTCTGAGCGCACTTGATACAAAAACCGAAGCTACCATATTGAATAATATTAAATCAATAGGTGCAAACAAAACTGTAATTACAGTTAGCCATAGGGCTTCTAGTTTAAAAAATTGTGATTATGTTATTGTTCTTAACGAAGGCACTGTAATTGAGGAAGGTACACACGACACTTTAATAAATAATCGAGGTGTGTATTTTGATGTTTTCGAGAAACAAATTATTTCAGAATTTACCCTCACTTAATGATATTTTATCAAACATATTTTATTTAACAATATTTATTTTGAAATACAAGTTCCACTTAATATTTTGCGACAATTAAAATAATATAAATTAAGATGTAATTTTTATGGAGGAAAACGAAAGAAGAGACGGACAGGAAGAAATTTTCTCAAAGAAAATAAGAGCTGGCAAAAGAACTTATTTCTTTGATGTGAAATCAACTAAAGGTAATGACTATTTTATTACCATTACTGAGAGTAAGAAAAGGATGGAAGATGGTACTTACATCAAACACAAGATTTTTCTTTACAAAGAAGATTTTAACAAATTTGCCGAAGCTTTAAACGAAACTGTAAATCATGTTAAAACTGAGCTTATGCCAGAATATGACTTTACTGAGTTTGAAAGACAAAGCTTTGACAGCTGGAATGAGAGCACTTCGGCTTAAGTTTTTACAATCAGAC
>CAIVPY010000344.1 GCA_903907885.1 uncultured Bacteroidota bacterium | reverse complement strand
CCAATTAACAGTCTAGTATTGGAAAGATAATAAGGTACAATTATTTGACAGATACCATTAGTATCTAATAAGGGTTTAGCTACAAAAACGATACTATTTGTAAAACTATCAAAAAGCAAAATTTGAACGGTGTCACACAAATTCAATGGACTTATAGCATCTGCATTGTTTAGCGAACTTATTAATTTGCCATTTTCATAAAAGGCTTCAAAGAACATTTTGAGACTTAGTTTTATATTGACATAAATATTAACACTATCAGTACAAGAGTTAATACCATTACTAACTGTGTTATAAAAAGTAGATGATTGAGTTGGGTTTACTGAGATATTCTGAGTGTTTGCTCCGTTGCTCCATGAATAGGTCAGTGGACTTAAAATCAAACCAGTTCCTGATGTATTAAGTAAAACATCGTCTCCGGCATTTATGGTCGTGTCAGAATTAGTAATATTGGCATTTACCAAACTAAGTAAAACACTATCTGAAGCGAAACAAGAACCATTTCTTATGGTAACCTTATACCAAGCTGGAATGGTTGGATAAATATTTTGACTAGTTGCCCCTGTGTTCCAAAGATAGCTATCGTATCCACTTCCAGCATTTAAAGTATAATATGACCCACATACTCGAATGGTGTCTTGAAATGCTGAATATGTTAATGGATTTATTGTTAAATTAAGAGTAGCGACACTGTCACAAGTCCAGCTAGTGGCTCCATAAAATGTTTTGGTATAAATGCCACTTGAGTTGTAGGTAATCCCATTCCAAGTATAAGGTGAGCAATAACTTATGTTTGAAGTTGATGTCCCCACTGGGCAAATGGCTGTTACTTGAACATTATCTATTGCTATTTTTGGTCTAGAACCAGTAGTTCCTCCTATTCCATTATAACAATAAAATCGTAAACGACAAGTTGAAATATTGTTGAATGCAGATGGTAATTTTACTCTAATGTTTGTATTACCAACAATATTGTTAATGGCAGTATAGGGTAAATTTGTTCCAATTATTTCAGTAAAGTTAATTCCATCAATTGTCCAATAAACTTTTAGAACTTCAGCTCTGTTGCCAGTGCTGTTAAAAACAGTAGCAATATCAAAAAACAAACTATCGGCATTTCTATTTGTGTAATCTAATAAAAAATCAATAGCAATAGCATTCGTATTATTAGTACCCCCTGTGCTTAATAACTCTATCGTTCCAGGTACATTACCTGTAAGGCTACCCCTTTGAACACCAGTTCCAGAAGAAGTTATTTGAAAACTTGCTGTTGAAACAGTTATTACATTTGGGTTTGGAATAGAACCAGTTGCTATATTAACACCTGCCCATCTATTAGCACCAATGCCAGTTGAAAAGCCATTAGACCAATTAGCAATATCTACAAAATTCTCTGTATAACTTAAGTTGCTTCTGTATTGCATTTTCACTGGTCCTGTTTCTCCTATTGTTACCAAACTACCTGTAGAAGTAGGGTTGATTCCTGTTAGTGTAACCGTGCTATTAAAAGTAAAATTGTTTAAAGCGGTGCTTGTAATTCCCACTGTGTTTCCTGATATAGCTGATAATGAAATATCCGCTGTAATAAGCACATACCAAGTGCCAATCGGTAATGTTTGAGATAATCCAGAAACAGAAATTGTTCCACCTGATGAAACTACGGCTTGAGATACCCCCAATTGAGTTGCACCTGCCAGTGCGTTTGTGCTGTTTATCCAAAACTTAAATCCATTACTTTGTAAATCTGATGGGGTATATGTTCCCGTGGTTGTTAGGCTAATGCCACTTAGCGTTGACACATCTAACGAATCAACCAATTGAAAACTAGAAATAATGGTATTCACGTTATTTGTTGGCACTGTGGTATTGAAAATAGATGCGGTAGAAATACCTATTGCAGGTAATTGAATAAGGTATGTGTTGCAAATAGTATCATTACTTGCTATCGAATCGCCAGCAGTTTTAACCCATACACATAGTTTATAGCTTCCAATGGTGCTAATATTTAAGGGTGTTGCAAAAGTATAATTGTAGATACTATTGGTATCTAAATTTAAACCCTTTAAAAGAATACTTACAGTTGTATTGCTATTAAGTTTATATGAAACAGTTGCAGAGTCTAGCTTTATGTTTCCTACGTTTTTCAATCTAATTGCAATAGTATCAAGGCCTTTTAGCAGACTTTGTGGTCTCACCATAGAATCCATTTTCATGTTTCTTACTGTTATGGTAGGATTTACGGAAGGCACAACAGAATCTTTTGTTGCAAGCCAAATGCTAGCATTCATTATTAGTCTTTCGTGATTGCCCGAAGCATCTGCAATCCATCCGTCATATAATATATCGCCAGTATCTCCAGAGCCATCATCACAAGGAGAACTATCACCAATAGCAACTACTTTTCCTTTGCCATATCGTGCATAAGCAGCCATAACATTAGAGTTTCCAAAAGATGAACCAGTGTTATATACAATACCTTTTACCGATGTATTTACACTAGGATTTATAGTCATAGTGGTGCCATTACTCCATTTTACTTGGGTAACATTGCCCATGGGGCCATGCAACAAAGAGTCGTTTGGCAATGAAGGAATGTTGCTACTTGTTACTGAGATATTGGCTAAATTAAAGGTGATTCCAAAGGGATTGTTTATGATTCCATTGTTACTCATTAAATCATTTAGTATTTCTGGGGAGTCTTTTCCATCATTATTTCTGTCGGAAATGGTATGGTCAGACACCATAAACAAACCCCCACCATTACTTACAAAATTAATAATGGCTATTTTTTCAGCTGCCGTATACATAATGTTTGGCTCACAAAGAATAAATACTTTGTAGTTACTCAAATCTTGAGGGTTAGAGAAGTTTCCATAAGTTATAGCAACATTGTATGGCAAAGATTCAACAGTATACCCTTTCTTCACACAGTCAACTCCCCATGCCGACAAAGCTCCTTTCCAATATGTTTGAGATGTGGTGGCTGTGATACCTGATTGGGCAGGGGTAGGAATACGCTGTGCATTTCCATCACTGCCTCCTATGCTGGCACCTGGATTCCAGCTTAAGTTGTTTAAATCTTCATCTATTACCCAATCTGCATTGCTTGCTGTTTCGGCTTTTGTGGCATCAAACAATATTTTTATGGTTT
>CAIVPY010000343.1 GCA_903907885.1 uncultured Bacteroidota bacterium | reverse complement strand
TCTTATGACAATGCCATTTCTTATTGGGTTTCAATGGTGGTGCTTTTGGGAGTGAGTTACCGTATGATTGGCCGTCCAGAAATGTTGTCTCATTTGTTTTCGCTTCTGATTATTTATTTGATTAATAAATACAAGCATTCGAATAGTAAGACCTTGTATTTGCTAGCGCCTTTGCAACTTTGCTGGACCAATATGCACGAGGCTTTTGGATTGGGTATCATCATTCTTTTGGTATATGTAAGCTGTGCTTGGCTTGAATATATAAGACTAAAGCAAGCAAAGCCTATTCAGTTAAGCATGGTAGCCTTATTATGTATTCTTTCAACGGCCATTAATCCTTATGGATTTGAAATGATGGCTAAACCTTTTGAGATATTTTCTCAATTAGAAGCAAATAAATTTACAACAGAATTATCTGATTATACCCAATACGATTTTTGGCAAAAAGAGGCATATATCTCATTTGTATTTTTCATCCTAAGTATCATTGCAATTGCTTTTGTTTGGTTTCAAAAGACCAAAGCCAAAAAAGTAGATACCCTTATTGACAAGGTTGGTTTGGGAAACATTGTTATGCTGTTTGCTTTTGCGTTTTTAGCTTCTACCGCCTATCGTAACATAGTATTTTTATTTTTGATGAGTGCCCCCTTTGTGGCTGCATTTCTTCAATATGTAATCAACTTTTTTGAAAGTAAAACCAAGAAGTCAGACATGTTTACTACTTCTATGAGTATGATGGCTGTGGCCTTAGGAATAACCTTATATATTTTGGTAGTTGATAATACCTATTACAAAATGAGTAAAAGCAATGATAGGTTTGGATTGGGGATATTAGAAAACAATAACCCTGAAGGGGCAGCCAAATACCTAGAGCAGCATCAATTGACTAAAGGCATAGTATTTTCAGATTATCTTTCTTCATCCTATTTAATGTACCGCTTGCAGCCTGATTTTAAAACCTTTTTCGATTTGCGAGATTTGGATGTTTTCCCTTCTGAGTTTTTTCAAACCAATGCCATGGCTTATAATAATTATGATGCTTTTAAAGCCTTGGATAGCCAATACCATTTCAGTGCCATAGTCTTGTTAAACCGGCAATTTAATAAGCTTCAATCTGCTTTGTACAACGATACCAATTATACCCTTCAATTTGTTGATCCATTGGTTTCGGTGTTTATGAATGAAAAGCGAAAACAGTCCGCAAGTGTTGGTTTTTCAGCCCTTTCAAGCATTGAGAAAAGTGGTATTTCTCAAATCATTAATAAGGTATTCAATCCATTTTATAAATCAGATGATGTAAATGAAATGGATAATAACAGTGCTGCTGCAAGTTTTTATTTATCGGTAAGGGATATTGAAAAGGCAAGAGCGTATGCATTAAAAAGTATTCAAACTGCCACTAAAAAATCTCCTGCCTATTTGGTATTGGCGCAGTATTACAATTCAAAATCCGTTTCTGATACAATCCATCAAAATGTATATATGGATAGTGCGAGCAGCTATTACAATGCAGCTATTAAAGAAGATAAAAACCTTGCGGAAGCCTATATCGGATTGGGAGCCATACAATTTAGACAAGGCAGTATCAATGCAGCCATCAAGCTGTTTGAAAAATGTTGCGACTTGGATCCTGGATTGATAAACGGACATTTATATGCAGCTGAGGCTTATAAAAGCATGGTTGAAAAAAGCAGTGATAAAAAATATGTAAATGCCTTGGTCGATCATTTGATTATAGCTAATTCTATCAACCCTAATAACCCTGATATTGAATGGAATTTAGGAGTGGCTTATTACAAACAAGGAAATTGCAGCAAAGCTACACCACTGCTAAAAAATGTATTAGGCTTTTCAGGTTTGTCGTCTGAGGATAGAACCATGGCTGAGTTTTGCATTGCTAATTGTAAGGGTGTGTAATTAATATTGGCAAGGTTTTTATTATCCATGAATTAATAAATTTAATAAACCTATGAAACACCAAATTTTATTTAGCTTCCTGCTTTTGATGAGTTGTCAATTGTATGC
Source organism: uncultured Bacteroidota bacterium (assembly GCA_903907885.1). Classification (GTDB taxonomy): domain Bacteria; phylum Bacteroidota; class Bacteroidia; order UKL13-3; family UKL13-3; genus RGVD01. Next base: position 553 of record CAIVPY010000343.1, on the reverse strand, counting down.
TCAGCAGAATCCTACTATCATTTCTGGTAAAATCAAAGGTGACTCATCTGTTATAAGTTCGCAAGCAGCAATACCTCCAACAAGTGCAATAGACACAGAGCCTGATACTAGGAAAATTCAATTTGGTGCTGCTTTGAATTATGCACATGGTATTGGTACTAATGCTAATATTTCGGATGGTATTGGGTTTTCATTTAAATTGGGTTTCAATACCATCAAAAAACTTGAATTGCCACTTTCATTATATGCAGGACTTGGTTTTGATTATTTATATTTTGGAGGCAAAAGCAGCTCATTAACCAATAATGCAAGTATTGCCATTAATAGCAATGCTTATGGTTGGTATCCTTATCTTGATTTGGACCTTTTCCCTGATTTCCCTATTTCGGTTTTCGGAAATGTGTATTACGGGTGGCGTTTTTATTATACCCGTCAAAACTTACATTACTACGATATGAATAATGTGAAACAAACCAAAACCAATAATATTGATGGTGATGTAACAAGTATTTATGGATGGGGAGCAGGACTAAAAGTGAAAATTATTGAACAC
>CAIVPY010000342.1 GCA_903907885.1 uncultured Bacteroidota bacterium | reverse complement strand
ATAGCGTAAATGATAGTGTTAGATTGTAACAATATTATTTCTTCTTTGATGTCGTGTCAATGGTCATAACGGAGATGAGTTCCAAATCTTCTTTTGATGTTTCCATCACAGCCTCATGTATACACCTTTTCACAATTCGACTATACTCTCGTTTACTTATCCATTTTCCATCGGTTAATTGGTAATAGTTTTTTTTGGTTGAACAGGAAAATAACATCAACATTGAGAATAAACAGAATAATACCTTCATAAGAATCAGGATTTATTGCTGAATCTACAACGAATAAAAATGATTATTGAGTAAAAAAAAGTTAAAGTGATTTTTTAAAGCACAGGATAAGTATCAAATTAGTTTGGCAACATTTTGCCAATCAAATTATCGAAACCCTGAGTCAATCAAACAACGAATTTACTAAATCATATAGGTGAGCAAACAACTGTATGTTTTCAAATGACTCCCCTTCAAAATGAGATGATGTAATTCTGGGTAGACCTTTGGGTTGTATGGACACCGAATCGAATAGGTCTGAATATTGCTGTAACCAATCAGGAACAGAAGTGAGGATTTTGAAATCCTCTATTGCTTTCTCACACTGATTGTTTTTTATTAAGTAGTCAATTCTTTCGGTCATTATTATAAGTTATTCTTGCTGTCTAAAAATTCTTTCAAGTATAGTCTGACTGGTTCATAGAAATCTTCAGTCTCGACCTTGTTTTTATTATTTTTGTTTTCTTTTATAAACCTTAAAATAGTTTTTTTTGAAATCCTCTTCAGCCTCTAAATATAGATAAAAGAAAACCTGAATTTCCCTTTCTGGTGTATAACCTGTCTTTTTCTCAAAAGTGTCTGAAACATGACTTATCTCTTCAAAACATCTAAAATATTTTCTTAGCCAATAATGAATTTTATCATAGTAAACCCTTTCTTGAGCATCACTATCATATCTTTCATCATGTTTATTGATTGATACATGTTCAATATTTGCATTTCCACATTGTTTGGTAATAAGGTCTCTTTTAACTTTTGATAATTGCTTGTCATCATTTTCAACATCATCATAATATCTGAAAGATGGTATTCTTAGTGATTGTCTAAATTCACCAGCAATTTCAACATTATCCTTTATGTAGCTAAATATTTCATCTTTATCAGACTCTAAAAAGTTAAAAATCTTTAAACTATTTGCACTTAATAAATCAAAATTCAAATATTGGTGTATTGCATAAAAATGCTCTGATTGGAAATCATTTCTCTTTAAAACTTTTGACCATACCCATTTATTAGGATGCTTTAAAAGTAATTCACTTGTTATTTTAATGTTTTCATTAGAACTAATAACATCCCATGATAATTTATCTTCAAATTTATCTAAATGTAGAGCAGTTAAATGATGATTTGAACTGAAACGGTGCCATTCTCCATAATAATAACCTTTTTCTTCCCAATAAGGTTTGCATTCTCCGGTTTCCCAATTTATTGCTTTTTCACTTAGAGTTTTTATGCTTATTGGTATATGATAGAATCCGGCTATTGGGGCGGGGGTATAAGTATAATTTCCACAGCCTGTTCCCCAATAAAAATAATCTCTATATTCATGAATAAAATTCTCATCAACACCTTCAATAGAGTGACACAAAACCAAGTTTAAGTCTAATTCTTTTATAAATTCTTTTAATAACGCTAGACTCCATTTTACATTAGAATTTGAAGATAAGCTTTTAAAATTCCAACGATTTTTGAATTCAGTTAAAACAATTTTATCTATTGGGATAAATTGATTTTTGGACATAAGTTCAAAATCTAATTCCTGACTATAACAAAAAATAAGCTCATTAGACCAATTTACATTTTTACTTAAACTTAGAATTTTAAAATCGATAAGTTCTTTGAATTCTAAAATCATCTCAATCGTCCAATAAAGATTTTTAGATGCCTGCAAATACTTAAAAATATCTTTATTTAGTTGTTTTTTGTTGCTTTTTAATTCTTCAAATTCAAGTTCTAGCGTTTCTGCATTTATTACCCCCCTAATCCAATATGATGTTGGAAAATCAATTATCATTTGTAGATTCCAGTCTATATTAGTTATAGTTGAAAATTTTTCTAACCAAAATATTTTTGTTGAATCTTTCTCATGTTTTGATATCACGAATCGAACTAAATTTTCATTCCAAAACATTTGAGAATTAGAAATTATGGAGCTTATTAAGAGTTTGTCCCAAAATTTATTCAATAATTTTTCATTCCAAATAATTTTTTTATTTCCAGAAATTCGAAACCAATCTATTTTATTGTAATGAACATCTATGAGATCTTCTAACCAAGGAACATAATGATTATAACATAATGTTTCCCAATTAAATTGATCAGGATTGCTTTTAATGTAATCTAAATTAAAATCATTCTTCTTTTCAATATATTTGGCATTAAAAAAAAAGTCATCCTCTTTTTTAATTGAAATTT
>CAIVPY010000341.1 GCA_903907885.1 uncultured Bacteroidota bacterium | reverse complement strand
TTTAATTTTAGAGATTTCATGTATGTATCTTATTTTTTCTGTTTTTCTTTTCTTTGCAAGGACAATATTTACTCTGCTGATTGAGTCAATAGCGATACTATCTTTTAAAATTATGATTAAAGCCTCTTTTTGTAAAGAATCAAGCCTATTTAATTCTTTTTGATTCAATGTGTTCAAAGATTCAATTGCTTGCTTGTAATCGTGTTTAATGAGTTTATTGTTTACGAACAATACTGATAAGAAAATAAAGAATACAAAGCATATTCCTGCGAAAGCTAATTTAGTTTTAATGTCCATAGTTATTTTAGTTGTGAAAAGTACCCTGTTACTGCTGGCACTCCTATTATTAATAGTTTAATGTATGTTGTTGGTAAGTGAAAGTTTAACGAATCAAAGTCAATAACTGCATACGCTGTAGATAATGATGTCAATACACCGAATAGTGTCGCTAAATTGTTTTTGTGGCTTTTGTTTAGTGTCATAGTGCTAGGTATCCCCATTGTTTGTTGGTTATTTGTTTTGCGTGTAATGCTTGTAATTGAACGATTGAGTATCCAAGTGTTTTTTGAAAGTGAGGAGCATCATAAAATTTCCAATCGCCTCCCCATTCCCATCCATATCTTTTGAAGATTGCAACAACCTCCATCCAGTCTGATTTACCATCGCCATCAAAGTCTGACTTCACATCCCACGATGCTGTTTCAAACTTCCCATCGCCATCCTTATCTACGATTAAAACTATATCAATTGCTGCCCCGTAATTATGATACGACTGACCTCCCCTTGCCTTTGTTACTTGTGGCTTGGCGTTAAATAGTGCATCTTGCTCTGCGAATGTTCTTAGCGTGTAAGTAAAACGACACATCGCTTTACCTTTAAGAGCATCACAAATCTCTAAATAAATCTGCATCGCTTCCTCCCTTAACTTTGGGTGTAGCAATTGTATCCTATCTAAAGTTGGTTTGTCCATGTTATTTTGAAAAATGTGTTATTAACCATCCTGCAACAGTACCGAATCCTAATCCTATCATTCCCACAACTCCTAATGTTTTATTCTTGTATGCCCTTAAATCGTCAATTTGGTAAGTATGGTTGTCAATTTCTGTTCGGTGTTGCTCTTGCTTGGTAATTGAAGTAGCGAGTTGAATACGCATATCAACTATCCCTTGATAAATTTTCTCTAACTTTTCTTCTTGACTCATAACTTTAACTCAATGGAGGTGCTAATTTAGGTTCATAAATAATTAATGGTAAATCTTTTACCCAAAGGTACTCAATATTTGTACAAAATTCCATTTCTTCAACGGATATTATCCAGTTGTCGTTTAAGTCTTGAATTTCATTAAAACAGGAATCTGTAGTATATTGATTACCATGTATTAATGTTTTTTGCTCAAGTGTTAATAAACCTACAAATTTTGTTAAATCTTCAGTTGTAATATTAGATAATTTCATATTCTTTTATATTTTAAAATTCCCTTTTTCATTGCTCTTACAATTCTCAACTTATAGCTACCACTTTCTCAACTTATAGCTACCAGTAGGAGGGTTAAACAAGTTCTCCAGGCTTAGGATAGTAGCTCTCATTTAGGTAGAGAATATCCGTAGAATGTGCCTCCATTCACTTTTTTCCCATATAAATATATAAGTTCTTTTTCTTTTTCTTTAGCATCTTCTAAAGACAAATCATCAAAAATAATATCAACTCTATAATCTGTTTTATCTGTAATAGAATGCCAGTGTTTATTTCTTCTTGTTTTAATATAACAACGATTTAAACAACTTCCTATACCAATATAAAAAGGTTCGTTTTTGTCTAATCTTATATGTCTGTAAACGTATGCCATATATTTATTTAAATATCCTTTTGCTCTTGTGTCAACAGACCTACATAGGTAGTCCATTCTGCTTGTGTTATGTCTGTTAGTTTCATTATACGTTTTTAAATTTAGTTAATTTCCTACACATTTCTAGCTAAAGAAGTTTGCATAGTTTGAACAATAGTATAAAATGATGTTTGTTCAGCATCACTCATTCCTGTTCCTATTGATGAAAATGCACACTCTTTTGTTGAGATGCCACAGTCCGTTGTTGCCAATTATGCAAAGCACGTTG
>CAIVPY010000340.1 GCA_903907885.1 uncultured Bacteroidota bacterium | reverse complement strand
GCACCTTTGAATATTGTTTTTCAATACCAATATTCATAAAATAATTACACTATGAAAAAGAAATTATCGGCTATAATATCAATAGTTGTTACCATTCTAATTCTTCCTAGCTGTGGTACTGTTTTCGGAGGTTCAACCTATTTTGCACACGTGGTAGTCGAAAATAACACGACTGCCAAAATTTACCACAAAGGCGAACATAAAGGCACTGGCAATGCTATGATTGAAGTAAATAGAGCTCAAGCAAGTCAATTATCATTACAGGTAAAATCAGAAGGATGCAAAGATCAAACATTTGATTATAAGACTTTGTCAATAAGACCAGTCGTTTTGGGTTTTGATTTATATTTTGGTTTGGCATACGTTATTGCAGGCGGCTTCTTTGTTGCACCAGTGCCACTCATTACTGATTTTGTAACGGGTGGACTTTACAAGCCTAATAATAAAGACGGTAGTATTATTAAGGAAGATGACAAGCATTTTAAGTACCTAATTAATTACACGGGATGCGAAACAAAAGTGGATCCTATAATCGAGCCAAAAAACGAAACAAAAACAATTGTTAAATCCGAAATTAGCACTTCAACAACAGATGAAATATATTTAAAAAATGGCAGTATCATAAAAGGTTTTATTATAGAAGAACAACCTACAACACAAGTTACCATGCAAACAAATGATGGCAATTTATTTGTTTTCAAAATGATAGAAATTGAGAAAATACTATCAAACCCTGATGTGTTGTGTTGGGATATTATTTACTTAAAAAATGGAAGCATTATAAAAGGGAGGACAACTGAACAAGTTGTTGGGGTTGAAATTAAATTTAAATCAGCTGACAACAACACAATACAAACTTTTGATGCCGAGCGCGTAGAAAAAATTGTAAGAGAATTAAAGAAATAGTTTTGGGGATTTACAGAAGGCTATTTTTGCTTGGAAGTCTTTTTTTGATTATACTTGTGTGTGGTTAATATCACGGCAAGAGCGAACCAAACTACAGCTAACAACCCTTGTGCAAGTATTGGCAAAATCTGGGCTCGATACAGCTTTATACTATGCAGTTGTTTGTTTTTATTTTATATACTTTTTCACTAATGCTGATAACACCTACCATTAGCATTGGTCGTCATTCTTTTGCATCTGTTTCCGGATTTTGTTATACCAGAACACTGAACAGATGATGAATTGGCTGTACTTCGAATACTCGGATGTATTATAATTTGTTCTTCTGATGTTTTAGGACTTTCACTATTTAACTGAGCTTCGTGGTGAAAACAAAATCCGCTAAGATTGTGTGTCATGAGTTTGCACCTCTCACTTTTTTTTGTAATTCCATTACATCGAACAGACTCTACACTTTTGTTCTCAGGTCTAGAAGATTTTGATTTAACACTATTCCAAGACCAACAATTCATGCAAACTTTTTTCTCTATTTCACTCTCTTGACTATTTTCTAACAAATAATAGAAATCTATTCCAGTAACTGACTCAACACTATCAATGGATACTGCAAAGTTTTCTAAATTCTCTTTAGATCCTTCGTTGGGAAGTAAAAAACCAATACCCTTTATACTAGGTTCGGTATAATCTAATATTACTTTATAATAATATTTAGGAACAGAAACTTCATCAGGTCCAATTGTTTCTAAACCTTTAATTAATACTGGTCCTGTAACCACATAAATGCTATTATTTTCAATTGCCCAAGTTCTAACTAATTCCTCTAATTTTTTCCAAATTCCTCTATTAAAACTAGGTACTTGTGGACTCATGTTACTGTAGTAAAATGATTCTGCCATTGTGATGGATGAATAACCCATATCTGAAGCAGGAGCTAAATGGCCTCTATCATACCCGTAACCTTGATAATCTAAATCTGTTGCACTGCCAGTTTTAATTAAAGGGTCAGGCATGAAATTATTAGTCCTTTCAAAAAGTTTATTGGTTTCTTCTTTTGTTAATTCATAGGCTACCCAATTAGCTTGCTCATGTATTTCATTATATAAAAGTGAATAGCCTGTATGAGAAATTATTTCATCTTTTGGATAGGTTTTAGGAATTTCAAGTTTATTTATTGGGAAAGATTTCAGATGATGGTTAACTAGGCTATCCTTGTAAGTCCAAGTTCCATCCTCATTTAGTAAAACTATTTTGCCATAATCGGTTTTTGCCTCTTTCTGTCCAAATAGTTGAAGTTGGCATATCATAACATACAAAATCGATGCTATTATTCTATTCATTTCTGGCTACTATTTTTAACAAAATTAAGCTAATGACATTAAAATTTCTGATTAACTTATTACCTTCCCAATTTGTATCATTGTTTCTTACAATGCTTTTGTTAGTTATTTGCCTATGGTTGTTGGTGTTTAGCGCAGCGTCACCAAACAATTTGTGGCAGTAGGAGACTTTCAGATTTTTCTTGAAAGTCTTTTTTGTTTATTATTGTGTGTGGTTTATATAAATCAAAATAGCCAGAGGCTAAATTATAGGCTCACTAGCGGGACGCAAGCGAGTGCGGAGAATGATTTTTTATTAGAAATCAATTTGGATTCAGTTATAAATAAATCTTTTTATAACAGGAAGTTGGGTAACATGATGATTGGTTCTTCTTCTTTTACCTATGATTTAATTGAGGTTGAGTGGTTAGATGAAAATAAGGTAAAATTCGTAAAATCAATACCCCTTGAGGTTGGCTCAGTTTATTCGTTTGAAATAGTAATTTCATTTCTAGTAAACAATTAACGTTATCCTATCTTTGGTGTTTAGCGCAGCATCATAAAATACTTATTTAACAATATGTTTACCCCAAATGTTGGTGCGAGCGTCCGCTCGTTCCAATTAAAAGTCTTTGCAATATGCTTTATTTAAATAGTTTTGTATATGAAAGGTAGTTTGAGACACAAGCGAACCACGCAACATCAGCCCACAACTCTTGCGCCAGCGTGGGGGAAAAGATTTAGTTTGGGTTTTATTCTGGAATTTGAACGAGATAGATATATCAGATAATAGCACATGGAAGAAGAATTTTTTAATCAAGAGGTTGATGTAAATTGGGTTACTCCTTTTAATCATGTAAATTATGTTTTAGCTAAATTTATCACCTTTATAACAACAAATTACAATGCAGGTAAATAATAAGAATCTACTTTCTAATAGAAATATATTTTTTATTCAAATAGTTCAGTTGGTCATTGTTAGTTTTTTTATTGATAAACCAATGTTAATATTTAAATTACTAAAATTATCACATATTAATCATCCTTATGATGACTACTTTGTCATATGTTTTAACTTATTAATTTTGTTTTTTTCAACTATCGCACTTATAAGAAACAAATTTAATCTATACAGTTTTTTTATCATATTATTTAACCTCCCTTACCTTTGGCTTACTTTATTTGTGATAGAAGGTTATTTAGGAAAACCAGAATATTAATCATAAACTTTACAAATGAGCGAAAAATATTATCCAACTATATCATCACTTATAAAAATTGATGATTTGCCTGAGCAATTAAACTTTTTACAAACCGGTGTAAATGGTTTGACAGAAGTATTTGATAAAGTTTATTATCAAAACTTAGAAATTAACCATGCCAACTCGGGTGCAGTAAGTTCTTATCAATTAGATTTGGTAAGTCTTAATAAATTAGCTTGGGATATCCCAGGCACAGGTTTAACATTGGCATTTGATACTAACTTTGAGGCCAACGATAATATATCAATTATCCCTAGCTAGCGCACGAGCAAATACTGCAAAGCTAGTGCACGCCTGTGGCGTGTTCAAACAGCTAAAACATGTAAGGTAAATCAACTATAAATCCAATACCATTTTGTTAGGATCGTTGCCTTCGGTAAGAAGTAGAATTGGGTTTTCTAAGCATTTGCCTAGGGTTGGTGTTTAGCACAGCGTCACCAAACATATATGGAGAACAAAAATTGCATGCAAAGATGCGAGCGATTGCTAAAATAATTATCCGACTATCTATTTAATATAGTGATTTCTAAGTTCTAAATAAAGATTATCTTGATCGTATCTATATTTTATATGTCTATTTATTAATACTAATGGTATTCCTAGCGACAAGCTAACAGCCGCTATCGTCAAACTTGTTCCTGAATCAAAATTAATATAAGAACCTTGACTTGGTGGACTTGGAGAAATAAGTTCTTTTAATCCGCCTATTAAAAAAACACTTCCAAAAAATGTAAGAACTGGGCCATATATACTCGGAATAATTCTTAATGTTTGCATTATTTTGTATTTTCTAATTAGTCGTAATGCAAAAGTATCTGAAGCAAATTCTTTTTTAAGTTGGGACTTACTTTTTTGGTAAAATTCCTCGGTTATGGTTTTTGATTTAAATTGATTGGTGTCTATTTGGGCAAGAACAATCTTAGTATTAAACCCAGATTATGCATTAGAAAAAATATAAGGAGCAGTTGTTTTAGATACCGTATCAAAAAGAGCATCCAGCCACCTTCGTTTTTCACCTGTTGCACATATTTTTAAAGTGGTAATTCGGGCATGTTTTGTAACCCAAGCTCCTAATGCAAAGCATTTAAATCGTAAAGTGCTCAAAGTAGCTTGGGACTTGGTTTTTAATATCACTTGACGGAACAATGCCATGAGGTTATAAGCCATTAAAATGCTTCTAAATGCGGCCTCTGTTCCCCAAAAATTATTGGAACAAAAGGTTTCTAAAGCAAAATCATATTTCAGTTCTTTTATTCTGTTTTCAGCATCGCCTCTTTGCTTATACATTTCCCAAATTTGTTCAGCGGGTAAGTCTAAATTTGTAACATAAAGACTATATCTAAAGGATTGTATTTGTTCGTCAAATAATAATAATCGACCTGTTGCTTTTTTTAGTTTGTTAATGTTTTTCCTCACAGCAACCATTCTGCGATGGGCTTTCCATTCAGGAGATTGGTAATTAAACTCGCAAATTTCTATACCATCTTTTATACTTATCCAGTTGGTTAAACTTCTTAGTTCTTTTTTTATGGTTGGATAAAATTTTACTGCTACTACATAGTTAAGTTTTTTTGCTTCTAATTCACTCAAAAAATCATGACTATAAAAACCACTATCGCAGCGCACTAAGCCTACTTTTTTGTTACTTAATATCTCTAAAGTTTCTGCTAAAAATAATTTCGCGCTACTTGTTGCCCCTGTATTTCCTTGACGCATCCAAGCATTAGCAATCATACGAACTTCGGGTATAAAGGCCATTAAGGGGTGATGAGAGTTTCGTCCCGGTTTCTTTGTGTTATAACCTTTCTTAGCTCCTTGTTGTTCGCCATAACGCGTAATTACAGTGCTATCTAAATCCAAGGTTACATTATTAAATTGTATTTGATTAAAAAACCAATGAAACAATGGAACAAATGTTTCAGTATTCCGTTTCCAATCAAACTTGTTAAAAAAACGACTGTATGTGCTTTGCGAAGGTGCTTGTTTCCAATCAAATATTTGTTTGAGCACATCATCATATCGTAAATAAGCTGAATGACTGAACCTTCCTGCACCTATCCAAACACTAGTCCAAAAACACTCTAAAATTTGAGTTGGTTCATAGCCCCGGTTAGAACCTTTGTCGGGCAAAGGCAGTTGTCCTAGCTGTTCCTTTATTTTACTAGCGTCAAGCAAGTCTTTCATCAGTTTCATACCGCCCCAAGCTGTTACTTGATGGTCGCTAAATTCAATGTTATCAATTGCACCCATGTGGTGAAAAGTTTTTTTCCCTCAAAGTTCTGTATTTATTAATAAATATAAAAATTATTAAGTGCTAATGAATAATTTGGG
>CAIVPY010000339.1 GCA_903907885.1 uncultured Bacteroidota bacterium | reverse complement strand
TTCAATATTTTTATGTTTGGAAATTTCTTCATGGTTTGTTTTTTATTATGTACTATGAGTTATATAATATCCATTCCCCCACAATATTTTAATACCAAAACATTACAAGCAACTTTTAGAGTACCTCAGGCATTTTTTCTAATGCTAATAGCATTATTTAGATCAAAAAATGCCAATAAAAATTTTATACATACAACGCATCATTATATCACAAAATCTAATGATGACGATAATATAAATTAGTCATGCTAAAAATTGGAATAGAAGCTCAAAGAATATTTAGAAAAAAAAAGCATGGAATGGATATGGTAGCTTTAGAACTTATCCGTAACCTTCAATTAATTGATAAAGAAAATCAGTATTTCATTTATGTTAAAGATGATGAAGATAATCAAGTTTTGAAACCAACTGATAACTTCAAAATAATTAAAATACCATCTACTCCTTACCCTTATTGGGAGCAAGTTTTGCTTCCTGAATATGCCAATAAAAATAATATTGATATCTTACATTGTACTAGTAATACTGCTCCATTAAAGCTTAATTCAAAACTAGTTCTTACCCTTCACGACATAATTTATTTAGAAAAATTAAATTTCACAAAAGGTACACCGTATCAAATTGCAGGAAATTTTTATCGTAGATGGAATGTGCCAAAAGTTGTTAAAAAAGCATCAAAAATTATTACAGTTTCTGATTTTGAAAAGCACGCCATTCAATCTCACTTTGGATACAACAATGAAAAAGTAAACACCATTTATAATGGGGTTGGAAAACACTTTACTAGAATTGTTGACAAAACGGTATTAGATAACATCAAAAGAAAATATTCCCTACCTGATAAATATATTTTTTATCTTGGAAACACGGATCCTAAAAAAAATGTTGCAGGAGTATTAAAAGCCTTATCAATATTAAAAAAGAAAGCGAACCTTCACTGTAAATTATTAATGCTTGATATTGATCGCAATTTTTTGCAGCAACAACTTAACAATATCAATGATTTGAGTTTGATGGATGACTTAGTTTTTTGCGGTTATGTACCAAACCATGATTTGCCAGCCATTTATTCGCAAGCTGATGCCTTTTTGTATCCTTCTTTAAGAGAAAGTTTTGGTATTCCAATTCTTGAAGCAATGGCATGTGGTGTTCCTGTTATTACTTCAAATACTTCTTCAATGCCCGAAATTGCTAATGATGCTGCATTGTATTGTAATCCTTTCGATCCAGAATCAATTGCATCATCAATAAATCAATTAGTCTCTGATAATCAATTAAAACTTGATTTGATCGAAAAAGGTTTAAATAGAGTGAACTTGTTTTCATGGGAAAATAATGCGAAGCAAACTATGGACATATATAACAAAGTATGTTGATATAATGTTTTATATTAATGGTGGTATATCTTATTTTTATGGCTGAATAAAATTCACTATATCATGGATAAATCATATTACTCGCACACAACGTACAAAGATGCTGAAGACCTAAAAAGATTAGACTTTATTGTTGATTCTATTAAAAAGCTAGGATTACCAAATGCTAAAATTTTAGATGTAGGTTGTGGGAATGGGAACATAAGTATGGCATTAGGTTCGATTGGTTTTAATGTTGTAGGTGTTGATATTGATGAAACATCAATACAAAATGCTACTAAAAAAAATACTTTTAGTAATATACAATTTAAAATAATTGATGCCAATTCATTTACAATGAATGATGAATTTGACGCTGTGGTTTGTAGTGAAGTGTTAGAACACCTTGAAGTACCATCCGACTTAGTGGGGTCAATATTTAGAATTTTAAAACCAGGAGGGGTGTTGGTAGCAACTGTGCCTAATGGACACGGGCCAAGAGAAGTGCTAATAACTAAACCAATGCAATGGCTACATAAAAGAGAATATGATGGTCCTTTATTAGCTTTGAAAAAAATTATGGGTTATAGCAATACCACTCGTCAAAGCTCTAATCCCGATTTAACTCACATTCAGTTTTTTTCGGTATCTTCTATACAAAAATTAATGTCTGACAGGGGATTTAAATTACTAAAATTTGATAATGCTGATTTTATCGAAAAAATATTTCCTTATTCATTCTTAACTCGAAGAATATATTTTCTTCAAAAATTAGATTGTAGTGTAGCTAATTATATACCAAAATTTTGCACAAGTGGTTTTTATACAAGTTGGACAAAACCTAAAAACTAATGATGGTTATTCTTTTTTGGATTTGTATTGCTATTGTTCTATATAGCTATATTGGCTATGGAGTTTTCCTATATACATTAGTAAAAATAAACAAATTAACATCAAATACAACAAATTTTGATGACACTTTTCTTCCAAATGTAACACTCGTAGTGCCGTGTTTTAATGAAGCAGAGTATATTGAAGAAAAGCTATTAAATAGCATTGAATTAGATTACCCAAAGGATAAAATCGAATTTATTTTTATTAGCGATGGTTCGAATGACGATACACATGATAGAATAAAAAAACACCCTCAAATAATTGCTTTACATGAAGCTCAAAGAAATGGAAAAGCAGCTGCAATGAATAGAGCAATGTCGTTTGTAAAAAGTCCTATAGTAATATTTTGTGATGCAAACACTCAATTAAACAAAGAGTGTGTAAGGGAATTAGTAAAACACTATATCAATCCTAAGGTAGGAGCAGTTACTGGCGAAAAAAGAATAATACAAACTGATAAGGAAAGTGCAAGTACAGCAGGAGAAGGTATTTATTGGAAGTATGAATCTTTTTTAAAGCAACTAGATTCTGATTTTTACACAATAGTTGGAGCCGCAGGAGAATTAATGTCATATAGAACTGAATTATATTCTGAATTACCTAAAGACACTCTTCTTGATGACTTAACTCAATCAATGCAAATTGCATTAAAAGGATACAGGGTAATATATGAGAAAAATGCCTATGCCGCTGAAACAGCTTCAGCTAATGTAGGTGAAGAATTAAAACGTAAAATTAGAATTGCTGCAGGTGCTTGGCAAAGTATGTCGAGATTAGGTAAAGCCTTCAATCCGTTTTACAATTTCAAACTAAGTTTCTTGTTTATTTCCCATCGAGTTTCAAGGTGGACTTTAGCTCCACTTTCATTACTCCTTCTTATTGTTTTTAACACAATTTTATACAATAATGGCATCATATATATTCTACTATTCTATGCCCAATGTATGTTTTACGTAGCTGCCTTGATT
>CAIVPY010000338.1 GCA_903907885.1 uncultured Bacteroidota bacterium | reverse complement strand
GACAATAACTGATTTTTATAAATAGTGTAGTTCATCTGGTGGTAGTTTTACCTTGTACTCAATATTTTTAATTTCAAAGAACTAATTTTTTATACCATTAATAATTAATATTAATTGTTTAACAAAGGTAAGTATTTTTTTTCAATATAACAAGTGTTTTATTTATAAATTTCAACAAACTTTGAATTAACTGAATCATACTCTTCCTGTGTCATAGATATCCAAGCACTATAATCAAAAGTTGATGATTTAAACGTATCAACTATCTGTCTCCCTTCAGTTTCATCTAATAACACTAAGTTATCTTTCCACCTATAACTTTGTTGTAGAAACAATCTTTTGTTGGTTTTATGTTTCCAAACTTTTAAACCATGTTCATTTAGTTCCATATTTATTGATCTTCTCCAAATTCGTTAACACACATTTCATATTCATCTTCTGTCAGTTCTATTAAGTTATGTGAATCAAAGTGTCTATACATTCTTAAATCTTTACAGATATTGTCAAATTCACTTCCTTCACTACTATCAAAACCATCAGTCATAAAAACCTCGTCAATGAATTTAATGTCATCGTATTCTATACCCCTCCTTTTACAATAGATATAACCAGCTTCTAATACCATTAAGTTTTTATGACTTCTTTTTAACTTTCTCATATTCTTTTTTTTGTAGTCAGGACAGGGATCGAACCTGTATTCCGTACCATTTCAAGTACTGAACTGAATCAAACAGTTTTGGAATCAACAGAGTTTTTCTCCTTGTGCGTTACCATTTCGCCACCTGACTATATTTAGGAAAGTAGAAGATGGGTGCGTGGACATCTACTTTTACGATTGGCATTACTTTGGCTTTTAACCTCCTCTTCCGCATGAGCAGCTTTCCCCAATCAACCTATTTTTTTAAAATAATTACTTTTTATTTTCTAATAATTTAACACCCAGTATACTTTCTAACATTGAATTACCATTTCCACCAGAGTTACCACCATTAAAGTATGTAGCTGGTAAAGAGATCTTAGACATCGCTTCAGCAACACCAATCTTAGTCTTCATTTCAAAGTCAGCTTTATCCCAAGGAGTTAGACCGGCAGATACCAATTTAGCGTTCGCATAAGCTTGAGCATCGGCATCAATCCTTGTTTTCTTAGCTTCCAATTCAGCGGCTTCAGCGGCAATCTTTTGTTTGAACTTATCTTGTTCAGCTAACTTAACAGTAGTCTCAGCTTTAACAACTTGTTGAGTTTGAATTTGTTTTTCTTTATATTCAGTTTCAACTAATTGTTTTTCACCCACCGCTTTGGCGGTTAAAGCTTGTTGTTGGGCGGTGATGAATTGTTGTTTAGCGATAGAAGCGGCTGTGGCGGCATCAATTTTCTTACCCAACATAACATCAACACGAGATTCATAATCAACATCTGTGATATTGGCGTCAGCCACAGTGATACCATATTCCTTAATGGATGAGTTCTTTCGTTTAGTTTCACCATTTTTATTGGTTACAATTTCAGTGACATAAACTTTCTTTTTCTCATTCTCTAACGAATCAAATACTACCCGATCAGTTGTTTTTAAAATGAATACACCATTTCTTAATTGATCACCAAAGTCTTGTGACATTGTAGAACGACCACCGGAGTAGTGCATCTCAGATGACATCATTTGAGCTGATGATTGTAAACATTCTTT
>CAIVPY010000337.1 GCA_903907885.1 uncultured Bacteroidota bacterium | reverse complement strand
TAACTCTTTCATAATTTCTCTTTCATAATTTCGTTAATCTGCTTTTATATATTATGAAACCATTATATATTTTTTGCTTTCTTTATTTCTTGTGCCATTGCTTCATGCCCAAGTTGTAGTTTCCCCTTCGGGTATTTATAGCTCAGTTCCTCAACACAAGCATCCTGATAGCATATATGCGAAGGCATTATTTTATATTACAATTCACCCTAGTAATAAAAAAGATTTTAGATTGTATAAAACCATCTGCGATAATTGTGATTCGGCTACTATTAATGAAGTACGTAGGCAATGTTTGAAAATAGCCTTAATGGATAATACTATTAAAAGAATATTGCCTCCAAATGCAGATAGATTAGAAGAAAAGCACATTTATCCTGTACAAATTTCGATTCTCAAACCTCGTTAGAAAGGTGTTTAGCAGTTTATAGTAAATTAAAACAATTTGAGTTTATATAATTTAATATCAAGGGCAAAATATGTTAATTCAAATTGAAGTAAAATTAACACTTGACGAGATAAAGAATTACTATTTAAAATCCCTTCAAATCAATTTCATTGCTGTCGCTTAATACCAATTGTTTTTTTATCTTTTTTTGAATAATTCCAAAATGATGTTGCTCCTCATTATTTACCAAACTAATGGCTGTGCCTGCGTTTTTAGCTCGTCCCGTTCGTCCAATGCGGTGAATATAATCTTTGGGAGATCTTGGTAATTCGTAATTTATTACAAAGGGTAAAAAAGGAATATCTATTCCACGAGAGATTAAATCGGTTGCAACCAACACTTGTAAATCACCATTTTTAAATTTGTGTAAAGTGTCTTCTCTAGCCCCTTGACTTTTTTTGCTGTGCATAGCCATGGCATTAAATCCATTGTTATTTAATTTGTCAGCAATGGCATCTGCTCTATGTACAGATGAAGCAAAAACCAACACTTGATTCATTTGGTAATACTTTATTAAATAACGTAATAATGGACCTTTTTTTACATCTTCTACCAAATATGCCAATTGATTTATCAAATCGATGTTTTGTGTTTCGGCTTCAATTTCAATGCTTATAGGGTTATGTAATATCAACGCTTGAATGGCATTCAAATCAGGGCTTAGTGTAGCTGAAAACAATAAGTTCTGACGTTTTTTAGGTAACAATTTTATAATGGTAGTCATCTCGTCTTTAAATCCTAGGTTTAACATTTTATCAGCTTCATCTAAAACCAAAACCTCAACAGTATTTAAAAACACAGCATTTTTTTCAAGCAATTCAATAAGTCGTCCAGGAGTGGCAACCAAAATTTCAACACCTTGCATGTCTATCATTTGAGGGTTTATTGAAACACCGCCATAAACTGCCAAAGATTTAATGCCTTGTTCTAAGTAATCATTAATTGATTTGTAAACCTTTTGCACCTGAATGGCTAATTCGCGTGTTGGCACTAATACCAAAGTATTTATATGCCTATTTTTGGCAACTGGCTTGCCTTGTAAAAGCTGTAAGGTAGGTAGCACATAACTGACCGTTTTGCCCGAACCTGTTTGTGCAATCCCCAACAAATCTCTTCCCTTTAGTATTTCTGGAATGGCTTTTTTTTGAATGGGATATGCATGGGTATAAAATTGTTTTTCTAAAGCATATAAAATATCACGGTTTAAACCGAGTGTAGCAAATGACATATAGTTAATATTAAATTGAAAGGTCAAAGATAGCTTATACTAGTGGATTGCTATTTACAATTAAGAAATTGCCCTGCGCATATCTCTCTCAACATCCCTTTCTTTAATGCTTTCGCGCTTATCAAATTCTTTCTTACCTTGACCAACTGCTATTTCAATTTTCACGAAACCTCTTTCTGAAATGTAAAGTCTCAATGGAACGATAGCAAATCCTTTTTCGGATGCTTTGTTTTTGAGTTTGCGAAGTTCAATTTTTTTGAGCAGCAGTTTTCTGACACCAAAAGGCTCGTGGTTGTAATGTCCGCCTTGTTTCCAGATGCCCACATTCATCCCTTTAATATACAATTCGGTTTTATCGCTTTCCTGTTTCACAAAACAAAAAGCATCGCTTATGTTGACATTACCTTCTCTAATTGATTTAACCTCAGTACCGCTAAGTACTATGCCTGCATTGTATTTGCTATGAATTTGATATTCAAAACTGGCTTTTTTGTTTAAAATATTTATTTTCTTTTGCTCTGCCATTTTACCTACTAAGTGTGTTGAAAATATGATTTAATTTTTCTTTCTTTAATATTTTTTGTCCCTGTCTTCCTTTGGCAATTAACCTTTCACCAATTTTAGCTTCATATTCACATATGATTTCATTTTTTTCAATACTTTCAATCTTGGCTATAAAATCAACTTGGCTATTTTCAAGAGCGGGACTCTGATGCTCAATGCTTAGGAATGTTCCAATTCCTTCTTCGTCAAGTTCTTTCATATCTAATACAAATAACCTGCAACACCACTCAGCATCTCGACCAAGAGCAAATGTAGCATAAACGGGATGAACTTGTCCACTGTCAAAATTTGCAGTATCTGAGGCTAAAACAATTTTCGAAAATGTTTTGAAATCTCCCACCTTAAAAACCTTTTTCATCATGCGAATAAAATATTTTTGAAAGAGTTTATATTTAATTTTAATAATTTTATTAATCTTGAGGAATTGAAGTCACATGTTTGTAAGCGGATTTACCATAGCTCGTAATGTAATAAAATATGATTACCCCATTAAAGAAGCGATACTTTCGTTGCTTCCATTAGTGGATGAAATGATAGTGCTTGTAGGCAAAAGCGATGACGACACAGAGCGTTACATCCAATCAATAGAAAGTCCAAAAATTAAAATATACCATTCGGTTTGGGATGATAGCCTAAGGGATGGTGGAAATGTATTGGCTGATGAGACCAACAAAGCCTTTAGACTAATTAACCCTAAAGCTGATTGGGCTTTTTACATTCAAGCTGATGAATGTGTTCATGAAAAATATTATGAAACAATAAAAGATTCAATGCTAATGTATCGTAAGAATAAAAGCATTGATGGATTGCTTTTTAATTACACTCATTTCTATGGTAGTTATGATTATGTAGCAACATCTCGAAGCTTTTATAAGAAGGAGATAAGAATAATTAGAAATAATAAAAACATATTGTCGTTTAAAGATGCCCAAGGATTTAGAATGCGAAATGGCAGTAAACTTCATGTAAAGCAAGTGGATGCAAATATCTTCCATTATGGTTGGGTAAAACATCCTATGAAAATGACTGAAAAGGTGAAAGGTTTTCATAAAATGTGGCATTCTGATGATTGGATTGAAAATCAGGAAAGTTTGAATACTGAATGGGACTATAATTTGGTTGAAAGAGTTGAAAAATATATTCACACACACCCTAAAGTGATGTTAGATAGAATCCAAATGAAAAATTGGAAATTTGATTTTGACCCTAGCAAAGTGAAGGTAAGCTTAAAAAATAAAATCATTTATTTCATTGAAAAACATTTAGGGTATAGCATTGCAGAGTATAAAAATTATATATTGCTAAGATGAAATGGCTTTATCCATACCAAGATAGATTACTTATCTTTTTTTCGTGCATGCTTATTACAGGTATATTTCTGATTGATTCTGCTCGTGTTTTGGCTAGTATCAGCATGATTGGTTTGGCTCTTACAGCTATATTTACACTTAAAAAGAATGGTATTAAAAGCAAGTTACTCTCTAGAAAAGATTTGTTGGTTCTTACAGGTCTGTTTTTGTTTCTAATTCCTTCGTTTTTCTATTCATCCAATATTCATTACTTACTTGAAAGAATTCAAATACAAATTCCATTTTTGATACTGCCGCTTGCTTTTATTTTTTTTAAACCATTAAGTAATAGGCAGTTTATGCTTATTTATTATTTTTTTCTATTAGGTATTTTTATAATTTCATTAGATGCATTTATTAATTATTTAAACAATAGTGAAGCCATTAATCAATTGTATTTGCAAAGTAGGGTGATGCCTACAATTATAAAACATCATCCTACTTTTAGTATAATGATTTCATTTGCGGTGTATGTTTCATACTATTTGTATAAACACCAATTTTATGCATTTAATAAAAACGAAAGGTATGCTATAGCTGCCATGGGCGTATTGCTATTTACATTTCTACATATTTTTTCGGTTCGAGGTGGATTGTTAGCTATGTATGTTATTATTCTTATCGAGTTTTATAAATTCATGTTTATTAAAAAAAAATATAAAACAGGAGTATTAAGTTTAATTTTTTCAATAACCATAGGATTTTCTACTTTTTTGCTTTCGCCAACAGTTAGAAATAAAGTTGAAAATACAAGAAATGATATATCGAATAGCGAAAAAGGAAGTGTTAACAACCAATCTTTAGGTAGCAGAATGGCTTCGTACAAAATTTCTCTTGAAATTGCAGATAGCACTTCCTGGCTTATGGGTTGTGGGTTGGGAGATGTTAAAGATATGAGTGATTATTATTGGAATACTTTGTATCCTGATGTTACAAAGAGAATAATCCCTCATAATCAATTTCTATTCTACTTAGCATCTACGGGTATTTTAGGCTTGTTATTTTTTGTTTTAAGT
>CAIVPY010000336.1 GCA_903907885.1 uncultured Bacteroidota bacterium | reverse complement strand
ACCCCCTGCAATCCCTAATTCTATGCTTTATCGTGTAAAACAAATACAAGGTGTAAGTAAACAGTTATTAAAACTAGTTCCAAATTCTGGACAAACTAGTGTAGGTGCTGGACAAAAAGTAATAGTTTCACTTCCTGCAAATTCATTGATAGATTTATCAACATTTGAATTTAATTTCACAGGACAAACACAACATGGCGGTAAAGCAAGTAATACTTACAATAATAATTATGTTCAGACCCGTTTCTTTCCTAGAAATACAGCTTCAATAATTGAAAATTTAGAAATCAAAGTCAACGGCCAATCACGACAAAATATAAATCAATATGGATATTTATATAATATACTATATGATTATACATGTGGGGATGATGCAAACCGTAAAAATAGAATTGGTTGTAATGCTGAGCCATCAAATAAAGCATTTTATTTAAAATCAGGGGTAAGACGGCGTGCTGGTTATCCTATAGGATTATATGCAACTGATGGCACCGCCGATTGGAGTTGTAGAGATAAAGATAATTACACCATTAGACAATGGTTAGGAATTCTAGGTGGTAACGCATCAACAAATGTAATAGATACTTCTATATATGGCCAGGTAGATATTGAAATTACACTTGCGCCATCTGGTGTTTTAATACTTGGAGCTGCTATATCAACTGCTACAGCTGCACAAGTAACAGCTGGGAATTCTGAAATCGGTGTAGCTACAACAGGAGGAAGTGGAACTACAGCATTAGTATCATCTGAAGGAACATCTTATACTTTATCAAATATATCTTTTAGTGTAACACGTTATGATATGCCAAGTTCGTATTATGACGCGGTCCGTTCAGTTTTACAAAGCGGTGCAACATACAAATTTTATTATCCTAACTACTCATGTTTTCAGGGTATAGCATCTTCAAATAAATCAGGAACAACACGTTTTACATTATCAACTCAATCTTTAGATATGGTCATTGGAACTTTTCAAATTCCAAATAGAGATACACAACAACAACCAATATTAGGTAATATAACTAATAAATATGTATCAGTGGAAGCAAAACAAGAATTCGGAGATTTAATAAAACATTGAATTATGCTTTAAATTCTGGTCAACCAATAACATTAAATAATTCAAAGTATTATATTAGAAATGGTTCTGGAATTAAAACTGCTACATGGTTATGTGGAAATGTTCGATTAGCGCCGGAGAATATAAACGAACAATTTAATGGAGTATTAAAAGCATTCAATACACAAAATGACACATTAGGAGGTGTATATCCAGGTATTCAATCAATAGCACATTATCAAGACCAATTTTATGCTCATATATTATCATTAAATGTATCAGGTGAAAAAGATTTATATACAGTAAGTGGTCTCAATTCTTCAGAAATTCCAATATCGATTGGTTGGGAAGTTGTAGGCGGCGATGCATTAGATAATGTAGATGTTGGTGCTAATGGTATATTTGCTGATGCAAATACAACTTCATGTATACCAATCTTATTTGCATGTTATTCTAGCCACCTTGAAATATCAGCCGGGAGAAATGTTATAACCATGCCATAAAAAAAATATCTAGTATATTTAAATAATGTATAACTTTCCAGCAGGTAATCCAATAAACAATTACACTTATAAAGATATAGAAGCTTTATTTCCTATTTATATAGGATATCAACAACAATATTATAATACTTGTCAACCATCATCACTTTCACAAAGAATTAATGACCTGTCTAATAAAGGACCATCAAAACAACCATTATATGCAATGGGTCAAATGGAAAATTATGACCACTTTAGTAATCCTGTTACACAATTAATCCTAATAATATGGTTT
>CAIVPY010000335.1 GCA_903907885.1 uncultured Bacteroidota bacterium | reverse complement strand
GGCATGCGAATTATAAAAAATTATTTGATTGATATTAATGCCAATGCCTATAAAAGCCACTTTTATCTGGCTCTGCGAAATGCTATTTTCTATCAAAATGCCAGATACTTTTTTATGACTCACCATGATGTCGTTTGGCCACTTAATAAAGCACTCGCTAATGTTTTTGTTAGTAAAATAATCATACACAGCAAGGCTTACAGCCATATTGAGAAATACCTGTTCTTCAATTTTTAAAAGATCGGGAGATACCACCATGGTGAACAATAGGTTCTTGTCGGCCTCACTTTCCCACACCTTGTTTTGTTGCCCTTTGCCTTGGTTTTGGTAAGATGCTGACACAATAGTATTCGCCTTTATTTTAGCATCTGACCATAGTTTTTTGGCTAAGTCGTTGGTAGAACTTATTTCGTTAAAATGCAGATGAAAAAAATGATTATCAGACAAAATAATGGATTAAGACTTTTATAGTTTATTTTGCGCCAAATATATTAAACAAAAGCATGGCAAAAACACCAGCTAAGAAAACAGCAGTAAAAAAAGTAGCTGCTAAGAAAGCAACTACTGCAGCAAAGAAGACAGCTACAAAAACAGCAGCACCTAAAAAGGTAGCCGTAAAGAAAACAGCAGCAAAGAAAACTGCCGTTAAAAAAACCGCAGCAAAAAAAGTAAGCATTCCAAAAGATATAGACGAAGTAGTAAAACCTGCCGCTAAAAAACGCCCTGCCAAACGAATTTCGGTGATGGAAGATGGCATGACATTGGCGCTATTGGTAGCCCAAGGAATGTACGAAAAGAAAGCAGAAAACATTAAGATTTTGGATATGCGTGCCATTCCTACAGCTTCAGCTGATTATTTTGTAATAAGCCATGCAGCTAGCGATAAGCAAGTAGAGGCCATTGCAGATTCGGCAGAAGACTTTGTGCAAAAAAGCATTAACGAGTGGCCTTGGCATACCGAAGGTTACGAGAATTGCGAGTGGATATTGTTGGATTATATTGATGTGGTAGCCCATGTTTTTAAAGAAGACCTGCGCGAATTCTACGGTTTGGAAGAACTATGGGGTGATGCGGTGGATGTGCCTTTTAAAGGGAAATAGAAAACTTGAATGGTCGGTGATGTTTTGCTAGAAGCTGCCATAGGCCAATTTGTAAAATTGGATAGAACTAAATATTTTTGATGATTGATTGTTTTTATCAAATATTTAAAACACTGTAAGTTATTATGACAAAGTATAAACTGCTTTCTTGTTTATTTATCTTCACGATTTTAGGGTGCAAACTGCCTCCAGTTGGTTATTTTGTTACAAATCCAGATATTAGAGCTTATCAAATAGAATCTGAACAAAATTTAACTGTTGTTATCGACCAAACAATATTGGATTCTTTTGTTATTAAATCTGCAGGCTTGGCAAAAATGAAGGTTATTAATTTTCGTCAAACTATTTCAGATGCTTGTATTAACACTTTTAAAACTACCTACAAAGGGGTGAGTGTTGATTATAAATATAGCCAAAAAGGAATAAGTTTGGCTTTACTAAAAGTTAATCCAGATTGGAATAAAAAATCATCAACAACTAGCATTACAGTTACCAACGGGCATGCAAATTCATCTACATCATATGAATTAGAATCAAAAATAAGTTATCAAGCAATATTATATTTAGATGGTCAAAAGAAAGGTGTTTTGGAGGGTATTGTATATAGTGAAAAGTCATCTTTTAAAAGGCGCGAAACACCAGATTTATTAAAGGATGGAATAAAAAGTTTGTGTCAAGAAATATATAAACAGACCATTAACTTCAAATAACCTAATGATTAATGTGAGCGTCCGCTCGTTTCGCCAATATTTACATGCCATTCGTTAGCATTTGCGCACTGTTCCTTACAAGTTACGCATCGTCCGTTACTATTCACGCACTATTTTTGATTGTTAAGGAATGATAGACCAATGTTCAAGAACCTTGGACCACTTCTACTGAATGACAGATTAATGTTAACGCACCGTTCGTTGCTATTCACACACTATTTTTGAATGTTTAGGAATAATGGGCCAATGTTCAAGCATCGTCCGTGAATGTTTACGCATCATTCGTAAAGGCTCATAAAACTATCATTAGTCGGTCACCAAGCCAAAAGCAAAGGGGCTAAAGATTGATAAATGAAAAGAGAGTTTGTAAATATTATTACTCTTCAACCATGCTACTAAATTAGTCAACTTATTCTACTGACATAAAATATAATTAGTCCTCGCAGTGGTAATCAACATCAATGGCACTGATTTTCTTTTCGGTTTTTTCACCTGCTTGTTTGGCTGCCATCATTTTATTGATGATGCGTTGACGTTCTTTCTTAATTTGGGTTCTTAATATTTCGTCTTTCTCCAAGCTAAAATAACAGATACCATCCACAAAGGTGTAAGCAGGCTTTGCATAAATGCTCAAAGGATTATCTGTCCAAAGGACAAGGTCTGCGTCTTTTCCAACTTTTATACTACCTAATCTATTATCTAAATGCAACATTTTAGCAGGATTTAGAGTAACCATTTTCCAAGCTTCAACTTCACTTATGTTTCCATACTTAATGGTCTTAGCTGCTTCTTGGTTTAACCTACGACCCATTTCAGCATCATCGCTGTTTATAGCAACGGTTATGCCTTCTTTGGTCATGATAGCTGCATTATAAGGAATGGCTTCTATCACTTCATATTTATAGGCCCACCAATCAGCAAAGGTAGAAGCACATACACCATGGGCTTTCATTTTATCAGCCACTTTATAACCCTCAAGGATATGGGTGAAAGTATTCACTTTGAAACCCATGCTATCTGCCACATGCATCAGCATATTGATTTCGCTTTGCACATAACTATGGCAAGTTATAAAACGCTTTTTGTTTAATATTTCAACCAAGGCATCTAGTTCCAAATCTTTTCTAGTCAATGCAGGATTTGCTTTCATTTTGGCTTCATATTCTTTGGCCCTAATAAAAGCATCAAAGTAAACCTGCTCAACACCCATGCGTGTTTGAGGATAGCGAGAGGTGTTGTGGTCGCTCGTGTTTGATTGTTTTACGTTTTCTCCTAAAGCAAATTTAATAAAGCCATCTGCTTGCTCAATTTTCATCTTTTCAGGAGCAAGTCCCCAACGCAGTTTAATCAAAGCACTTTGTCCACCAACAGGGTTGCAGCTACCATGCAGTAATTGTGCAGAGGTAACGCCACCCGACAATTGACGATAAATATTAATATCATCGCAATTAATCACATCCCCTATTCTTACCTCACTTGTCAAGGCTTGCGTACATTCATTCACCCCTCTATAAATGGCAATATGCGAGTGCTCATCAATAATACCGTTGGTAAGGTGTTTGCCTTTTGCATCAATTATTTTAGCATCTTTTAATGAAAGATTTTTAGCAATAGAAACTATCTTTCCATTGCTAATGGCCACATCGGTTTCGGTTAAAATCCCTTCACTTTCATTGGTCCAAACGCTAGCGTTTTTAAAAATAATAGTCTCCGCTTTGGCCAGTTCTTTACTTCCATAATCTGTAAATGGATAGATTATATCGCCCAAAGAAATGCTTGGTACACTATCAGCCTTTTTATCTTTTTGCTTATTTGATTCTAACCAAATAGCTTTGAAATTTTGAAAACTACCATCGGTCAACTGAGCTTGTCCCACAAGCGTTTTCACTTGTTGTAAAGAATCTCCATAGGCTTCAATTTTTTCAGGCCAAACAGACAAACGAATATTGTTTTCTGATTTCTTGTTTTCTTTAAAAGTAATGGTAATTAGATTAAATTGGCTATGGTAAGTGCCCTTCAGTGTGTCATTACCAATAATACTTACTTGGGGCTTGTTAGCTTCACCATCTATCTTTAGACTATAATTTTCATAGCCTTTTAAATCCATTTTAAACTTGCCTCTAGCATCAAAGGCGGGAAGATCGTTGATGTTATGTTTCTTTCCAGCAACCCAGTTTTCTGTAATGATGGCTTCTTTATCAAAAATATTTTTAGTGCTTATGAAAAAGTTAGCCAGCATTCCTTTCTTCAGAGAACCTAATTGATTTGCCTTTATCAATCTAGCAGGCGTTTCAGTCAAAGCTTTCAATGCAGCTTGTTCAGATAAGCCATAAGTAATCGCTTTACGTAGGTTTTTTAAAAACTCATTGGCATCAGAACAACCAGAAGAAGTTAAGGCAAAATCTATCCCTGCCTGACTAACAAGCTTAGGGTTTGTGGGAGCCAATTCCCAATGTTTTAAGTCTGCTAATGAAATATAATTAGCATCAAATGGGTCATCCACATCATTTGGTTTTGGGAAGTTTATTGGGATGATAAGTGGCGACTTGGTAGCAGCAATTTCATTGATTCTTTGGTATTCGTCACCCGCACCTTTAATGATGTATTGGCTTGAAAATTCGATAGCAATTTTATATGCACGCAATACAGAAAGTTTATTTTCAACCTCAAAAATTTGTGGCAATGATTGAAGAGCTTGGAAAGCCTCAAGGCTTAAATTGCTTTCTTTGCTCTGAGTTTTATACCATTTAGCATCATAATAAGTTTGACGGATAAGCGCAATAGTTCCCATCATTGATCCAGGATAATCTTGGCTAGAAGTTCCTTTGTTAAAACTCATGCTAGCCGCAGCTCTTGCATTCAGCAATAACTCATTTTCTCTGCCATTTCCAACTAAAACCAAAGCCGCACTTCCACGACAAATGCCATCTTGCACACTGCTTAATGTAGCACCAAATCCGGCTTCAAGGTATTGCTTCGACTTTTTTTCATCATAGTTAAAATAATCGACTGCATTTAATTCAGCGCGCATAGCCTCGTTCCAATTATAGGCTCCCTTTTTATTTGAAATAAATTGTTGGCCTCGTGCTTGTAAATCATTCTTCCAATTGATTCCATAATTGCTATATAAATCAATAAAAGATGGGTAAATGAAACGACCCTTTACGTCAATAACTTTTGCTTCTATAGGAATACTTATTCCAACACCTACATTTTCAACCTTACCATCTTTAATAATAAGCGTAGCCTTAACAATTTTGGTTTGGGCATCTACAAAAACTGTAGCATTTGTGAGTGCATAATAATTTGGATTTTCATCATGAGGACCATTAACAGGGAAGGTCTGCTGTGCTGTAGCAGAAAATTTTTGAATG
>CAIVPY010000334.1 GCA_903907885.1 uncultured Bacteroidota bacterium | reverse complement strand
ATACTTGATTTATTGAACACAAACGTATCAAAAAGAAAAGATATTTTGATGCCGCATGTGTAAATTTGATGTCTTATCTTAATTTTGACTTTCAATATAACGCACAACCATGAAAAAAATTATTGTCATAGCCATTGTTTATATAGCTGCTTGTAATAAGCCCGTTTCTCCACTTCAAAAAGAAATAAACGAATTTGAACACATTGTAGATTCGTTTTTACAAGTAAACCAAGATTTCAGAGAAACCTATGATACAGTTTATCAAGAAATACCTATTGACCCGACTGATCCTGAAATAATAAAAATTGACACCGTAATATACGGCCCTAACAATAAAAAATCAATTTTTTATAATATGACAGAAGGTGGTCACCCATTTAGCGATGCCTACAAACACACCTACAACTATAGAACCGAATTGCTAGATAGCCTAATGACGCAAATGAGCGATAAACAAAGGACTGAATATTTGGTGATGAAGAATAAACTGCAAATGTTGATGCCGAAGTACTAAATGGTGCGAGGTGGAGGGTGCTTTGTGCAAGGTAGTGAGCCCATGCTCATTCATGTAAAATAGTCTAATGACAGACATAAATAATGAATGAGAAGGCTAAGCCTC
Source organism: uncultured Bacteroidota bacterium (assembly GCA_903907885.1). Taxonomy (GTDB): domain Bacteria; phylum Bacteroidota; class Bacteroidia; order UKL13-3; family UKL13-3; genus RGVD01. The sequence continues at coordinate 1,536 of CAIVPY010000334.1, read as the reverse complement.
CTTCCTCTTCACTAGCATATACAAATCGTTTTCTAATGCTAAGTAGCCGTACTCATAGCAAAAAATATACTTAGCGCCCGCTTTGGTGGTGTAAATATGTGTGTGGTAATTGAAATTAAAACCCTTGTCTTGTAGCTTTTTTAATCCAACAGTGGTTTTGCCTTCGTTGGCAGGAGTAAGTTCTTCGATAATTCTGCGGTTTTTGCGCAAAATATTATTGATGTTTTTCATTAATGCAGATGAGTCGCTGTTTAATTTGTTGTTAAACACACTTCTACAAGCATCATCACAAAATCTCTTATCGGCACGGCCTTTAATTACTTCGCCACATTCGGCACATATTTTTGCTTCCATGTCTAATTATTTTTTTGTTCCTACTTTGTCATAAGGTCTTGCTCTTAGTGCACTCCAGGTATCGTCAATGGCCACTTGTGTCACCGCTTCTTGTCCAATTAATTCAAAAGCTTTCCAAACCGTTTCTCTTTTGATATCACTCTTAATTTTGCCTGTCCCTTTGGGATAACTTGTCCAAAACACACAATCATACTTACCCGCCTGACCCACGCTTTTTACGAATTCTTCTAAAATCTTTTGCTTATCTGCAAATACATGCACATAATCATAGGCTCCCAAACTCTTTTTTTGTGGTGTTGTATCATAAGAAATACCTTCAAAAACTTGTAAGAGAGAATCAGGCATATTCAACAAAAGTGTTTTTCCATTGGTATCTAACCTAAGTTTTTTGATAATATCGTTTTGCATCTCAGCTTCTTAATTTCCAATGCAATATAACAAAAATATTTCCGTTTGCAAACGGATTTAATCGGCTAAACTCGAAAGTAAATGGATAATATACGAATCGGGTTTGGGGGCCACCACATCTTTGCATCGTCAAATCAACGGAATGGTTGGTAGCTGACAACAAGTTAAATATTTTATTAAACAATTAAACAAAACACGTGATGAACAATTTAAAAAACAGCGTTCGCCTTATTGGCAACTTAGGCATGAATCCAGAAGTAAAAGAAACAACCAATGGAAAAAAATTAGCAAAATTCTCGGTAGCAACCAACGATAGCTACCGTGACGAAAAAGGAAACGAAGTGAAAGAAACCCAATGGCACAACCTAGTGGTGTGGGGCAAGCAAGCCGAAATAGTAGAAAAATACTTGAAAAAAGGCAGTGAAGTAGCCATTGAAGGTAAGCTAAGCACCCGCAACTACACCGACAAAGAGGGCGTGAAACGCTATGTAACAGAAATAGTGGTTACCGAATTTTTGATGCTAGGAGGCAAAACAGCTTAGTATTTTCTAATTGCTTGCGCAAAAGTATCTTGTCTAAAAAGGCAAGGTGCTTTTGTGTTTAAGCCAATATTATTAGCTCGACTTTATGGTTTAATAATAAATACAACAATTATATTGTATTCATGGTTTGTAAGGTTTTGTTTTCTTCCATGAAATATTCAAATCAATTTCAGTGGATTCATTTAAAGCACACAACAAATCAAAAACAACTGGATTTGTTAATCCACAAATT
>CAIVPY010000333.1 GCA_903907885.1 uncultured Bacteroidota bacterium | reverse complement strand
TGAAAACAAGAAAATTAATTTTATCAGTTATTTTCACATTTATTTATTTAGGTGTAAATGCACAAAACGTAAAGCTTGAAATTAAAGACATGCATGTTAAAATTAAAGACGTTAGCTTTGATGCACCATCGGGTTATTTTAATTTGGAACTTAATTCTACAACCGATCAGCGGATACTATTTACAAATGAGAATGTAGAAGTTAGAGCGCGTTATAAACTGAGTGATTTCAGTGGTGCAAGACGAAGCAATATGAAAAACTCTTCAATTAAACTAACTGTTCATTACGCCTTTATTTATCATGGAAAAACTATTAAAAGAACGGTTGAGAGATTTTACTACTTAGATGATGAAAGAACTTTTGAAGAAAAAGAGAAGGCTGTTTTTAAAGAGGGTATTAGCAATACAATAGTTGAAATTAGCTACAAAGGCACACTACCTGAATAGCTCATATTATTTGGTATTTGTCCGCTAAGATTAGTTTTATTTACTCTGCGCTTTCAGCCAATTCACTATATCATTTACCACCTCTTCAGACATGTTGCCTGCTTGCGTGTATTCCTTGGGCATGGATGGGCCTTTGCCATCAATAAACAAATGGTTTAAGGTTGGGTAAGATTTGAATGATACTTGCTTTTTGTTTTGCATGGTCTTTTTCCAAATATCAAAATCAAGCATTTTTACTTGGTAGTCTCTTTCGCCTTGCAAAACATACAAAGGCTTGTTGATTTTTAAAGCCAATTCCTCAGGGTGGTAGGCTGCCAAATATTTCCAATAATCAACAGTATAAGGCCCCATGACTTGGGCATTTGATGTCATAGAATGAATACGAGCGCGCGTTGAGTTTTGCATTTTTTCTTTCAAATCAGCCATAGCTCCTGAATCTTTGCTAGCTAATTTTTGAGACCCATTGATATACTCAATTTGTTCAATGGCAAGGCTTGGGATTTCTCTAAGCGTTCCTGCCATAGAAATATATCCCGCAATGTTTTTAAATTTTTTATTGAGCATAGGAATCAAATAGCCGCCTTGGCTATGTCCTAAGATATAGGTTTGATTTGGGTTGATTTCTTTACGGGCAGCTATGGCTGAGATTATTTCTTCAAGGTCTTGTAGGTATTCATTTTCAACCGTAAAGGGTTCTTTGCCCAAAGAATCATCTTCAAGCAATTTGTTCAAATAATGATGTGTTTTTTTATCGTATCTAAAAGCCGCAATACCTTTGGATGCAAGTCCCCAAGCAAGGTCTTTGTAAATTTTGTTTGGACCAATAGAACAGTCTTTGTCTATACCTCCAGAACCTGGAACGATAATAACAACGGGCATAGGTGTCTTTGATTTAGGTATGCTTAATCGCCCTGAATTTTTAACTAAGATGCCTCCATATTCAATACGAAGTTCGGTAAATAATTCTGCATTAACATATTCTGCAGGGGTATAAGGAATCTCTCCTGGACTAATGAACAACCCTGCAACTTGAGCCAATGAATCAAAATTAACAGATAGAGTTATCTTGCCTTTCTCAAGTTTTACAGAACGTTTTGTAACAAAATGCGATTTAATTTCTTCAACCCTCAACTCATCCGAACTAGTTACATTGCCATACATCATTATAAATTGTTCCCATGCCCCTTCAATTTTTGAAACATCCAACTTACGTTTCATTTCAGCATCAAAAAGGGAATAAACAGAATCGAATTTCTCTTGCTGAAACCAATCAAAAACTTTGTTAGACCTTGCTATTACTAAGTCACGTTGGGCAAAAGATTGGCTAGCAAAAAAGGTGAAACATAAAAGAAGTAGTATCAGAATTTTGTTGGGTTTCATATATATTGTGTGTTTTACTAATCCACTTTCAAACCCAATTTTTTCAAATATTTATCGGCAAGGGCTTTTTGTTGGCTGCTCAAATCCACATCTTCACCCATAATAAATGCTTGTTCGATGGTATTGGTTCTCATGTCTAATACATCTCCACTGCAAATCATAATGCTTGCATCTTTTCCTTTTTCAATGCTACCCATTTGCGCATCTACACCCATTATTTTAGCTGCGTTTAAAGTAATCGTGGCAAGGGCTTCTTCTTTGTTCAAACCATAACTGGCCGTGGTACCTGCATTGAAAGCCAAATTGCGGGCTTCCCAACTTCCACTTCTGCTAATGGCTACTAATATGCCCGCTTTCATTAATTGTGCTGCTGTTTTATAAGGTTGGTCAACATCTTCAGCACTTCGTTGAGGCAAACGGTGGATGTTGGTTAACACAACAGGAATATTATTTTCTTTGATGATGTCTGTTACTAAATAAGCATCAGAAGCATCTACCAATACCATTTTAACTGTAGGGTATTTCTTTATAAAATTAATAGCGGTGATGATGCCTTTAGCCGAATTCACGTGCACATATAATTTGGCTTGAGAACTGAAAAGCGGTTTCATGGCATTCAAGCGTGCATTGAAGGTTTCAGGCTTTTGCAATTTGCTATACTGCTCTGCTTGTTCAAAAATATCTGAGAGCTGTTGCATTTCCTTTTCAATATGTGCTTTTTGCTCTTCAGCATTCCCGTATGGATTGAACTCAGGCCAATTGATATGCACACCATCATCTTTCTTATATGCGGCATCTTCCCAATTCCAGCCTTGTGTTTTCATTAAGCTTGATGTGCCACTAATAAGTCCACCTTGAGGCACTACCTGTGTAAAAAGGATACCATTAAAAACGAGAGTGGGTATAATTTTAGAATCTGTGTTATAAGCTATGAGTGCTCGCACATTGGGATTAACAGATCCTTGCTCATTAAAATCTCTCGTGGCTCGAGCCGCATCAATTTCATTCAAGCCCACTATGGTGTTCATGCCTATCAAACCTGGATAAATGTGTTTCCCTTTGGCATCAATGGTTTTAGCGTTTTTATATAACGTGTTTAGGGTTTTACCTACCATCTCAATTTTTCCATTGCTAAGCACCACTACCCCATTTTCAATCATTTCTCCATTGCCCACATGTATGGTAGC
>CAIVPY010000332.1 GCA_903907885.1 uncultured Bacteroidota bacterium | reverse complement strand
TATCACTCCGCAGGATTCTGATTCAAATTTATAATCGGCATTGGTATAACCAATTTTTTCCGCAACTGCCCTGGCAGTCTGCTGAATATCGACATATCCTTTTGTCCTTACTTCACCGCTGCAAACTATTAAGCCTGTTGTTACATTTTTTGTGGTCAGAAAAACATTAAATTCTACTGTATGTTGAATGATGAGTGTGAGTATCCAAACGATACCTATTCCTAAAATTCCACCAAAAAGACAAAGCAAAATGGCTTCGGCTAAAAACTCAATCAATATAAAATAATTCTTAGCGCCTAATGATTTTTTGATGCCTATTTGATTGGTTCTTTCTTTTACGGAAACAAACATAATGTTGGCTATTCCAAATCCCCCAACAAGCATAGCAAAACCTCCTATTATCCAGCCTCCCATGCTCACTACTGCAAAGGTTTGTTTTAAAGGTTCACTTATCAATGTGGTTTTGTTTAATGCAAAATTTTCGTCTTGCCCTGGGTGTATTTTTCGCAATGAGCGCATGATACCTCGCAACTCGTTTTCCACTTCATCCATGCTTTGGGCTTGAGTTGCCTTTACGTGTATGCGACTGTTTGCCCTATCACTATTTATTCTAACAATTTTAGCGGCACTTGCCACCGGAATAACAACCACATTGTCTAGGCTATTGCCTATTATACTCTCACCCTCTTTTTTAAATACTCCTATTACTTCATATTTTTTTCCATCAATTTGAATATGCTGCCCCACAGCCTGAATACTTGGAAACAAAGTTAAAAACACTTCACTGCCTATGATACATACATCATTGCCATTGTTGCTTTCAGATTCGGTAAAATATCTACCACTCACAATATCAAAATTTCTAACAATGTTATACAAATGACTCACTCCTTGAACATTTATGCCACTTGAAGAGTTATTACCAAACTTTACAAACTTTCCTCCTAAGTCCACTGTTAAAATACTAGGATATTTTTCTTCTGTTTTATCTTGAATTGATTTTAATTCATTCATAGTTGGGTTTGGTCGCTTCATGTATTTCCACCATTTATAATCAGGACCAAACTCCCAAGGCCATTTTTCAACAAATACAACATCTTTACCCAAACTCTCAACACTGGATTGAAGGTTTATTTCTAAGCTTTCAACCAAAGTAAGAACCATTATGATACAAAAAATACCAATGGTAACACCTAAAGTAGAAAGCACAGTTCGCAACCTGTTACTGTTTAAAGCCTGCCATGCTGATGAAGAACTCTCACTCACTTGATTTAAGATGATTCCTATTCTCATGTATTATTTCAGTTTCATTAGGTTACGAAAGTAAAGATTAGACATACAATTCTAATTAATTTTTATTGACGGAGTGCTGAATATTTGAGTGGACAATAAGCCACCTATAAACAATTTGTTTGTTGTAAACAGGTTGATGCATGTCGCAGTTTTAGGTTTGCTTTGAATTGGTAAAATATTGAGAATTGAAAACACATAAAGCAGTCATATTATTATTTGCACTTGGGTATAGCTGCATGGGGTATAGTCAAGGGTTTAATAGCAACGTGAAAAGCAAAACAGATAGCATTGTTATTGACACCACATTAAAAGCAACAAGCAAAATGGTGATTGACACCATTAGCTTCGACCCTAATTTAGACTTATCGGAACAGCTATTGCCTTTAGATTCAATCATAGATTATATATGCAAATATTCTCATGCTATAAAAATGATTGAGGCTGAAACTGACAAATTTAAGTTTAATAGAAAATACATTAGTACCCTTTGGCTAAATGGGATTGGCTTGTTTTATAATTACACTTATGGCAATCAATATACATCACTTGCTACTAGTGCAAATCCTGATCAGCAGCTTTCAAATAATTTAGGAATAGGTTATCGTTTTGGTGTTAATATTCAATTTTTTCTAGGAGAATTATACGGAAGAGGATCTAGGTTGAAATCATTACAAGCTGAAGTTGAAATGGCTCATCAAAAGAAACAAGAAGCAATTGTGGAATTAAAAAGACGTGTTATTGCCGATTATTACAACTTAATAACCAACCAACGATTGGTAAAAATAAAGCAAGCCGATGTAGAAAGTGCTTCTATCACTACAAGTATAGCTGAGTATGAAATGAAGAGAGGTAAAATAATGCCTTCGGATTTCTCGAGACTAAAAAATGTACAATCGATTGCTGAAGTAAATCTAGAAATAAGTAGGCGTGATTACGTTACTGTCTATTCTCAATTTGAAGCACTTTTGGGCTGCAAACTGAGCGATTTTAAAAAGAAAAAATAGGGAACATAACTGAATGAACATAATAATATTTTTTAGGTTAATTATAAAAAACTTCAAATGGCTAACACTTTTCCCTTTGGTATTAGCGGCTTCCGTTTTTTATTTTACCCGAAATATTCAACGACAATACCAAAGTTCAGCCACTGTATATACAGGGATTGCATCAGGTTATAGCATTACTGATGATGGTGATACTAAAATAGATTTTTTTCAAGTTAATAATGCTTTCGATAACTTAATCAATACAGTAAAATCAAGAGAAACTGTAGAAGAGGTGGCTTTGAAACTTTTGGCTCAACACTTAATATTAGACAAACCCGACCCAAATATTTTAGACAATGCAGGTTATGAGACCTTAAAGGAACTATTTACCGAGGAAGAAAGAAAACAATTTGTAGTAAAAGGTAACCTAAATAAAACCTATGATAATTTAAAGGCTTTTAAAGATAAAACGAATAAGAACAAAATAGTTTTTTTGCTTTCAGAAGCAAATTCATATTATAGCATTACAGGGATTTTAGGGAAAATAACCGCTACTAGAAAACAAAGCTCCGACATTCTAGAACTAGGTTATGTAACAACAGACCCAGGCGTTTGTCAAAACACATTGATCTTTTTAACACAAGCTTTTTCGAGAAGATACAAAGGCATTAAAGGCTCTGAAACCACTAATGTGGTTAAATATTTTGAAGAGCAATTGCGCATAGCCTTTAAAGGTTTACAAGGTAGCGAAAACAAACTGCTAGATTTTGGGGTTAACAACCGTATTATCAACTATTATGAGCAAGCTAAATTTGTAGCAGAAAGCAAAGAAGACTTAACCACTGATTTTTACAAAGAAAAAATGAGTCACGAAGCTGCACAAACAGCTTTGAAAAGACTTGAAGAAAAAATGTCAACTTATACAGAAGTTGTAAATAATAATGAAAACCTGGCTTCACTACGTCAAGAATTATCAAATATTCATTTTAAGATAACCAATGCCAAAATATACAAATTAGCTCCAGATAAAATTGGAGAAATGGAGGATGAAGCCGAAAATATTAAATTGAAACTAAAAGAAAGAGCTCGAGATTTTTTCAACTTAAACAATTCCATTGAATGGATTCCTCAGAGAAACTTATTAGAGGAATGGCTAAGTAAAATGATTGCCTTAGAAGAATCGAATGGAAAACTAATGGTGTATGAAAACCGTTTGAAACAATATGATGGTATATATAAAGAATATGCCCCAATGGGTTCAACCATTAGCCGTATGGAAAGAGAAGTGAGTGTGGCCGAAAAAGAATACCTATCCGTATTGCATGGTTTAAACTTGGCTAAGCTTCGTCAGCAAAACCTTGAGGTAAGTAATAACTTAAAATTGGTTGACTCTCCTTTTTATCCTTTACAAGCACAAGCTTCATCTCGTGGTCTGCTTATTTTAGTATCATTCATGGGGGGATTTATTTTGGTATTATCATTTTTAATAGCTAAAGAATTAACCAACAAATCTATTCGTTTTCCTGAAAAAGTAGAGACCCTCACAGGAATACCACTTTTAAGTGCATTGCCTGAGCTTAATCTGAAAAACAAAAACGAAGCCTTTCAGAATATTCATAATAATTTAATGCAACGCATCGTCAATAGCATTTTTATTGATTTAAAAAGAGGC
>CAIVPY010000331.1 GCA_903907885.1 uncultured Bacteroidota bacterium | reverse complement strand
GATATTGCATCTTCTTTGCGCAGGATCAAGCAAAAATATCTGGATAAAAAACTACAACAAACCCTTAAAAACATTCATGAGGCATCAGACGAAGAAACCAATGATTTGTACCAACACGTGTATCAAATTTTGCTGGAACAAAAAACCAAATTAGCCTTAGAAACTGGCACAGTGGTGCAAAGGTGGTTTGGGACTTAGCTTATTGTTTTAAGAAAATGCCTTTTTATTATTCTAAAACTTAAAATATAAGGCTGCTTCACCAGTAATATTAAGCTCAGTTCCATTTTTGTATGAAGCGTAGCCTGTCATTAAGTTTAATCCTATTTTGCTGGCAACCATTATCTCAACACCAAATCCAACACCATTATTAAAATAAGCCTCATCTTTTCTTACATTTTTATTGCTTGGATTGTCCCACACCATTTCCGAGCTTGAGTAATAATGGTTGGCTTCATATAAATAAAGACTGGTCGTTTCACCCTCAGTTAGTCTGTATAAGAATGTTAATCCTGTACTAAACTTAGATACATCTGCTGTTTTATATGGAGCAAAATTAACTTGTACTCCAAATTTACTTGGAGTATATCTATACGAAAGACCATAACCAGTTGTGAAACCTAGCCCAGCACCAAGAGAGTGAATTGGTCTTGGTGCTTGTTTGTATGCAGAAGCATATTCGCCCTGAGCAAATGAAGTAGTTTTAAAAAGTAAAAATAAAGTTAAAAGGAATAAGTACTGTTTTTTTAAGATATTCATAAAATTTTAATTTAAAGACTTGAACAAATGTAAAATATAAGATTACATAAAATAAATTATTTTTTGTAACTCAAATTATCTCAACAATTTCACAAACCATGCCAAAACTATTTTTCCAAAACCTCATACATATCAAGTCTACGATCCTTCCAGTTTAATACAGTGCCGGTATTTCTTGCTCTTTCAAGCGCTGCTAAGTCGAGGTCAGCAATCACAATGGTTTCGATGTTGGTATTGCATTCACTAGTTAGGAAAGATATTATTCCATTACAACAACCTTATGAGTGGTATAAGTGTTATTTGTAAAATATCGAACAAAATACATTCCTTGTTTAAACCCTTTAACGGATATTAGGTTTGATTGATGAGCCAAAGTAATACCCGAACCTAATACTTGCCCTGAGATATTTAATATTTCGTAGTTGCCATTTTCGCCACTATCAATATGTATAATGTCATTTGCTGGGTTAGGATAAATGCGTATGGTTGGTTTTATTTTTACTGTTTCTGTGTTGCTAGCAAAACCCGCAGGAAAACCTGTAAACACAGCCAACTGGGCAAAAGTGTCTTTGTAGATAGAACTAATGCCATTTTCGGCATCTGAGAAATAAAATTTGGTATGATACAATGAATCTAAACGTTTCCATGTATAACCATTATCAAAACTTACCTTGGCTCCTTTATCAGGATATGCACCATATTGCGCAATATAATAACCAGGAATATTTTTAGTTGCTTTGGCATAATACATTACTGACAAGCCCAATTCGTTCATGGCTTGCCATGTTTTGCCTCCATTGTTAGTTTTCATCAAAAACGTGGTGGTATCGGCTGCATATATACTCCTATAAGTTAATAAGCCATTTAAAGTATCTGAAAAGGCAATGCCTCGTATGTTTTGAATCTTGTTATTGTCTATATGAATGCTATCCCAAATTTTGCCAAAATCTTTTGCTACCACCAATGAATTAAATGTTCTAGGATTAACTATATAAGTCATACTGCCAATATTACAATATTTATCAACGGAATTATTGCGGATAAAAAAATTAATAGCATTGCAGGGCAATCTATTCCAATTATTACCCCCATCTTCGGTTCGCCATATTTCATGGCAGCCTTTGGATGTGTCTGCTACAATGTATGCGTATTTTTCATTTATAGCATTATAAAAACCTGCTGAACTCTTAATTAAACCAGTATCTTTACCATTTATAAAATACTGCACATCCCATGTTTTACCATAATCAGTGCTCTTTTGCCACATTTGTTTTTTATATT
>CAIVPY010000330.1 GCA_903907885.1 uncultured Bacteroidota bacterium | reverse complement strand
TAATTTCATCACCATCAATGTAAGCGTTAACAGCAGGGAATTGCTTCAAAGCCACAGTAACGGCTGTGGTAAAGAAGCTCATAAAACCTAGGTTTACCCCATGGGTTTCTTTAAATTGGTTTTTATATTGATTGCGCAAATCCATGATAGGCTTCATGTCCACCTCGTTAAAAGTGGTTAGCATGGCTGTTTCATTTTTCACGGCAACCAATCTTCTAGAAACAGTTTTACGCAAGGATGTCATTTTTTCTTTGCGTTCGTTTCTTGATTTTGTTTCGTTGCTAGTGGTTTTTAGTTGTGCGGATAGAGCATCTGCTTTGGTAATGCGTCCACCAATGCCTGTGCCTTTAACATCCTTAGATTCAATACCTTTTTCGGCTAGTATTTTGGCTGCAGCAGGCGAAGGATAAGGCTTGTCTGCTTCTTGCTTTTGGTTATTGGTCTCTGGCTGGCTGGTCTTATTTTCGGATTTAGTATTTTGAATTTCGGTTTTTGGCGCTTCAGCTTTGCCTTCAGGTGCTTTGGCATCAGTGTCTATCTTGCAAATTAATGCACCTACTTTAATGGTATCGCCTTCAGCACCCACAGTGGTTAAAACACCTGCTTTCTCAGCGTTTAACTCAAAGGTAGCTTTATCGCTTTCAAGCTCGCATAACAATTCGTCCATCTGCACATAATCACCTGTTTTTTTATTCCAGCGAGCTATGGTTACTTCGCTAATAGATTCCCCAACTGTTGGCACTTTAATTTCAAGCATATTTTTTTCGTAAAAACAGGCACGAAAGTAATCGAAAAGTAATGTCAAATCAAGCTAAGATTATTTTATGGGGTAGTACTCATTTTATTGAAAAGGCAGTTTTGTGTTTTTGAAGCCTTTATCTTATGTTTGTTCGATTCTCAAACATTTATGATTTACAAATCCGATTGCCTTCATTTTAAAGGACATATTCCATGCAAGCCCCACAAACAAAATGGCTACCACTGCGAAACCTGTCCTGCATATACTAAAATCTCAAAACGAATTTTAATAATAAAACTAGGTGCTATCGGAGATGTGATTCGCACCACACCTTTGGTGGTTAAGTTCAAAAAAGAGTTTCCAGATTGCAAAATCACTTGGCTTACATGGACTCCCGATATTCTTCCTTCAAGTCAGATTGACGAAATATTGAAATGGGATGTGAATAGTATTTTTTATGCGCAAAATAGCACTTGGGATATAGCCATCAACCTTGATAAAGAAAAGGAAGCAGGGGCATTGCTAAAAGTGGTGGTTGCCAAGCAAAAGTTTGGCTTTGTGTTGAAGGATAATGAGATTCAACCTTACAATGATTTAGCGGAACATAAATTTAGTACAGGTATGTTTGACGATGTGAGTCAGGCAAACACCAAAAGCTATTTGCAAGAGATATTTGAAATATGTGGCTATACCCACCAAGGTGAGCCATACTTAATGGATACACATAGCGAGAAAGGCTATACTTGGAATTTGCCAAATGGCAAAAAAATCATAGGTATGAACACCGGTTGCGGTGGCAGATGGACTACCCGCCTTTGGAGCATAGACAAGTGGGTGGAGTTGGTAGCATTAACCAAAAAACAACACCCTGATGCTGAGGTTTTATTGCTGGGTGGCGAAGCTGAAGATGCTCGTAACAAAGAAATCCAAGCACGCTCAGGTGCTTTGTATTTGGGCTATTTCAGTCTGTATGAGTTTATCAATTTGGTAAACCAATGTCATTTGGTTATCACACAAGTAACCATGGGAATGCACATTACTTTGGCCTTGGGCAAAAAGATAGTATTGATGAATAATATCTTCAATCCACATGAGTTTGATTTGTTTGGCAAAGGCGAAATTGTGGCACCTAACAAGGCTTGTAAATGCTTCTACAGAGGTTCGTGTGTGGATGGCACGAGCTGTATGGAAGATTTGCCAGCAGCTAAAATTGCGGATGCGATTGCGAGGCATTTTTAATAAGATTTTCTACATCCCCCTGCTCCCTTCAAAGGGGGAAAGCATTCGTTTTCAAATTAGAAAATGCTATTAACCGTTTGGGTTGAAAAGTTTTTATGAGTTTTTTTTTTAGACTTATAAATTTTATGCTCATTGTCGAAATCACTCTAATAAATAACCTAACCCTGCTTGAGCATTCATAAAGTAAATTCCATCAGGATCTAAAAAGGAAGAATAGGTTTGATTAATAGCTTGATGATTGTATTCCATTGGTACTTTAGTTGGAACAGACTTACATGATAGTAAAGTAACCGATAAATTCATTCCTAATCTTTTGTATAATTTGAAGTAAGAACCAATAGAATAGCTACTTGAATAACCCCAAACAGGTTCTGATTGCTTAATAGTTGTTGAATTTAAATTTTGTTTGTCGTAACTACTTATTTCAACTGATTGCACGCTGCTAACACCAAACATTGCTTTTAGATAAACAGGGAAGTTTTGCTTTTTTAAAACAATGCCAGCTAAATATGAATTTACGATGGCAGGTTTTTCTGCTTTTATTGCATTTCCATTATTTGAGAACTCGGATGACTTTAAAAAATTTTCGACATCAAATTCGTGTTTTGAAGAATATAAGGATGCTGACAATCCTATCCATCGATAGAGTTGATATTGACAATCCAGATTATAACTAATACCTGTTTTTAAATAGCCATATTTAAAATAATCCTCTATTGAGGTACTACCAATTTGACCAACAGGAAGGGAAGCACCAATTCCAATTCCAACATATCCTTTGCTTTCCTGAGCGATTGTGGTATTGACTAAAAATATAAATATTAGCAACTGTATTATAGGTTTCATATTTGATTCTAATATGTATTCAAATTTATACCTTAAAAATGAATAATTGCAATCAAAAACAATGTACTAAAAAATAAGAACTGCCAACTATATCCTTTTAAGCAATCGCTGCTTCCACCTTAGCCAACAACGCATCAACTTTTTGCTGGTGTTGGGCAAGTAAGGTTTTTGCATCGGCAATCATTTTATCTGCCCAAACTTTGTCATTTAAACCTTTGGCATTCACCAATACATTGAAATATGCACCACGCACAGCGGTCTTCACACACAACACACCCACACCCGCATCGGTTACACTGTTTTGATTTCCTTTTTCAATCATAGCACCTAGCATTTCTAACGAAGTGTTACTGGTTTGCATTACTTTGAATGGCACAAGACAAGCATATTTTGTTGCAGCTTCAATGGCTTCGGTACGTGCTTGTTTTTCGGCATCATTGCTTTTAGGTAATCCAAAAGCGTTCATAATTTCATTAAATGCTCTTGTGTCTTCATCTACACTTTTAAGCAAACTGTCTTTTATTTGCTGACCTTTTTCGGCCCATTGGCTAAATTCTTCTATTTGCGCTTCCCAGCCTCTTTTTCCAGCAGAAAGGTTGGCTACCATCGTGCCTAATGCAACACCTAAACTACCTACATAAGCACTAATACTTCCACCTCCTGGAGCAGGGCTCTCGCTAGCTGTTTCGTCAGCAAAGGCACGAAGGTTCATGCCTATCAATTTTTCGTTGGCGACATTGCGTAATTTGTATTCTATAATTTTTTTATCAGCATCAAATGGAGCAAGCTCATCCAAGCCTAAAGATTTAACCGCAATGTGAATCAATTCTTGCTCGCTAACACCCACGCTGCGTTTTTGTTTTTGCAAGAAATACCTACCCGCTTCAAGCATGGCTTCTAAAGGAATAAGACCTACCAATTCGCTACCTGTAACACGAATACCGCGATTGTCCGCACTTTTGCATACCTCATC
>CAIVPY010000329.1 GCA_903907885.1 uncultured Bacteroidota bacterium | reverse complement strand
TGGCTTTTTTGCCTGTTAGAATTTTCTTTAATGCCATTACCCTCCAAGCAATTTCGGCTAAAAGCTTATTCACTTTTATGTATGGTGCTTTTTTGCCCAATTCTTTTGCTGCAGTTTCAAAGAAATCCTTTACCGAAACATTCTCACTAACTAAAATATATCGTTGCCCAAAGAGATTCTTTTCCATCAATAGCATAGCGGCTTTAGCTACATCTTCAACACCCACATAACCATTAACACCTGTTGAGTAAAAAGGCAATCCTTTTGAAACAATTTTCAGCATATTTACCGAACCTTTGTTCCAATCTCCTACACCCATTATTACTCCAGGATTTACTATAACCGCATCCAGACCCTCCTCTATTCCTCTCCAAACTTCCATCTCAGCTTTGTGTTTGCTTATGGCATAATTGCTGTTATTAGGCGATTCATCCCAATGGGTTTTTTCATCAATCATCAAACCACTTTTGGTTCTACCCAAAGCAGCTATTGAGCTGATATAACAAAGTTTTTTAACACCACATAAAAGCGCAGCATTTACCACATTGGTAGTTCCATCCACGTTAATATGGTTCATTTTTTCTTGGTCTTTGGCATGAAACGAAACCATGGCAGCACAGTGGTAAACCTCCTCTGCGGTACGAAAAGCTTCTTCTAATGACAATACATCATTCAAATCCCCTTCTGTCCAACTTAACTGTTGAAGAAGTTTTGTTTTTTCTTGTTCATTTAAGTTCTGAAAACGATACGAAAAGATATAGTTAAATTCTTGAAGACTTGACTTATTGCGTTTTAAACCACATACAGAATGACCAGCTTGCAATAAACTGCACACTATGTGAGACCCTAAAAAACCCGTTGCTCCAGTTACTATTATCAATGTGTGGAAATGTGTATTAAGTAGCCAACAATATTAGGCAATTTGCAAAATATTTTATTATTAATTATAAAACGCTCATGCATTGGGTTTGAGCGTTTATAAACCCAAGCAAATATGTCTATAAACGAATATATCAAACCATTAAGTAGTGAATTTGTAAGTCAACTAAAAAACCAATCTGGAGGGAAAAGTTTAGCCCAATATGTGGCTTTTAATGAGCAAAACGACCTGGATTTGGGTGCCTACAAACTGGCTATACTGGGGGTGGGCGAAGACCGACTCAAAGACCAACAAAAGGGCTCGGGATTAGCACCCAATGAAATCAGGAAAGCCTTTTATTCATTGGTAAAACCGCGTTATGATATTTCAATCATTGACTTGGGAAATATTGTTAATGGCAACAGTGTTTCAGACACGTATTATGCGCTTAAACAAAGTGTAAACTATTTGATTCAACAAAAGGTTTTACCTATCATTATTGGAGGTTCGCAAGATTTGGTTTACGCTCAATATGCAGCGCATGAAAAGCAAAATTCAAATATGAATGTAATGCTATTGGATGCTAGAGTAGATGTGAACGTAAATGAAGAAGATGAGCTTCAATCTAGCTATATCTCAAAAATTATTAGTCATCAGCCCTATTATTTGTTCAACATTGCCCTAGCAGGTTATCAAAGTTATTTTGTTGAAAACGAAAGCTACGATGCTTTTGAACGCATGAATTTTGATATGATTCGTTTGGGCAATTTGCGTAATAAAATTCAAGATATTGAACCTCTTTGTCGTAATGCTCATCTGCTTTCATTCTCAGCTTCAGCCATCAGAGCAAGCGATGCACCTGGACAAAACATTGCTTCACCCAACGGATTTAGTGGCGAAGAGGCTTGTGCCATATGCCGCTATGCAGGCATGAGTAGTGATTTACAAAGTTTTGGTCTGTATGATTTCAATCCAAGCAAAGACAAAGAAAACTACAGCATGCAATTGGCAGCACAAATGTTATGGTATTTTGTTGATGGATTTTATGGTCGCAAAAATGACTACCCGGCTGCTGAGAGTAAAGACTACATGATATACCGAACTACATTCAAAAACAGTTCACATGAGATTGTTTTCTATAAAAGTTTAATCAGCGATAGATGGTGGATGGAAGTTCCATACCCTAAGGAGCGTAGCTCGCATAATGGAAAATTTTTAGTGCCATGTACCTACAGCGATTACCAAATTGCACTAAGTGATGAAATCCCAGATAGATGGATGAAGGCTTATCAAAAACTGATATAATGTTTACCGAACATCTTTATGCGCCTATAGAACAGGTACACTTTGATTTGTTTAAAGAAAAACAAATTGAAGTATACATCAAGCGCGAAGACCTTATTCATCCTTTTATTGCCGGTAACAAGTGGCGAAAGCTTAAATACATTTTGCAAGACGCAAGGTATAAAAACAAGAATCACCTTGTTACGTTTGGAGGTGCATATTCAAACCATTTATTGGCTGTAGCTTGTGCTGGTGCAAAATACAATTACAAAACAACTGGTTTGGTAAGGGGTGAAGAAGTAAATAACCACATGTTGGGCTTATGTAAATGGTTTGGTATGAAATTAATTTTTGTTGATAGAGAATCTTATCGTAACAAAACAAAACTGTTTGATGAATATTTCTCTGAAAACAATGAGGCCTATTATATCAATGAAGGTGGGGCGGGTGAGCTTGGTGCAAAAGGCTGTGGAGAGATTTTAAATGGAATTGAAAATGATTATAGCCATGTGTTTTGCTCGGTAGGAACAGGCTGCACCATAGAGGGATTAATTAACTATGCGAACGAAAACAAACTACACTCTAGCATTGAAGGGGTGGTTGTTTTAAAAGGTGGTGATTTTCTACAAAAACAAATAGAAGAAAAAAACTTTAACGAGGCCAATTGGCGACTTCACCAAAACTTTCACGAAGGAGGTTATGCAAAAACAACACCTGAACTACTGGCTTTTATTCAAAACTTTGCTGCGCAAACAGGGATATTAATTGATCAGGTGTATGAAGGCAAAATGATGAAAGCCATTTTCACTTTGGCCGAAGAGAATTACTTTAAAAAGGGTTCTAAAATTCTTGCGATTCATTGTGGTGGAACACTTGGGATGCTAAGTATTGTTAATTAATCGAATTATTTTAATGTGTATCCAACACCTAAATTAGCTTTAAGAAAATCATCAATATAAAATCTTCTTTCTTGGGTATCATATCTGTTATATAAGTTGTTACCTATTGCAATTTGTCTAGCACTAAAATCATTTGAGCCTAATAAAAAATTCAAATTTAATCTGCCAGTAAGGCTAAATTTTTCTCCCAAAGGAAACAAGAAAAAAGTACCTATGCCAAGCATCGGGTTGATTGAGTTTTTAAAATCATACGAATACTCTATTGATTTTGTTTTAGTAGAAATGTCTTTTATTTGATCATGTGAATATAAATCCGAATTAAGCACTCCATTATGTGGTAAAATATCAATGACAGATATATCTAAGCTTATAAATAAGTATTTTTTATAAAGGGGTAATAGTCCCCCAATTCCTAATGTGAAATCGTGTATTTTATCAAGACTGCTACTTGTGATTATTTCTGATTCTGTATAAAAAATATCTGCGGGTTCTGAGCTTGATGGAATTTGCGTTATTCGACTTACGCCCAATTTATATTGTAAAGCAATTTTATTAAATTGTTTATGATAACAAATATCAACATTGATTCCAGAAAAACCATTGTTTAACAAACCAGAATTTAAAAAATTTGTTTGAGAGGAAACCACTGAACCAATTTCAAATATATATACGCTTTGTGCTTTTAAAACCAGATTTGAGAATATTAAAAGAAACAATATAACTAGATTTTTCATTTTTGAACCGAAAATTGATTAAATTTTATATTGTTTAAGTTTATTCGTTGTGTGGCAAGTTCATTAGTTAGTGCAATTAGACCTGATGTTGCACCATATAAGATGGCACTAATTGAAAAAATGTAGTATCCAACGAATTGATTTTGCCTTTTAGTTGAAATATATATAAACAAATCCATAGATATTGTGGTAAATAAAATGGCTCGATTCATTGCTTTCACTGACAAACTTATTGGTTTAAAAGCAAAACTATTAATTTCTGAATAATGGATTGGTTTGAAACTTTCATTATTAAAAATAATACCCAAAGAATCATAACTTATCGTACTTATCCCTAAGATTATTTTTTAATTTTCAAACCATTAATGAAATTAACCAATGGCAACCAATATACTAAACATAACAAAAGAATATAATACACAAGCAAAATGCT
>CAIVPY010000328.1 GCA_903907885.1 uncultured Bacteroidota bacterium | reverse complement strand
TTACTTAATTTGAATAACTTACATAAATCTAGCTTGATTTGAAATAATTACACTACTTAAACAAAGAAGCCGCTGCGTCTTTGACGCAGCGGCTTCCCTTTATTAATTTTATTTGTTATCTGATAATAAGTTTAGAAGCATTTCTGTTTCCTTCGGTATCTAAATACCAAGTTTGATTAGTTGCTCCATTTGAAGAAGCCCAAGGTATAAACTTTAAGAATGCCTCGCTAATATCAGTTTTCTCTTGTGGGTAGGGGATTGAACTTGACACATTAATAGCCCATGGTAAATTATTAGCTGTTTTGTAATAGGTTCCCGTTCCAGGATTAGTTCTGTCTTGTTCCAATCCAAAGAAACTCGCATCTACTTTTGCAGAAGGAACTCTGTCGGCCAAATGAACTTCTTTACCTCTTACTTGATTCAATATAATATATGGGTTGAACAAATTAGTTCCGAAACTGCTATAGCTAACTGCTCCGCCAGAAGGAACTACGCCATTATCAATAAACTTCACAACAATGGTAGTAGTATCTTTACCCGAATCAGGTGATCCTTGATATGTGTTAATGTAGCTAAAACCGCCTTGTGTAGGTAATAACTTATATGCATCCGAAAATACTACGATGTTGGCATTATCGCCTTGTCCAGCTTCTGTTCCATTGCTATTTAAA
Source organism: uncultured Bacteroidota bacterium (assembly GCA_903907885.1). GTDB lineage: Bacteria > Bacteroidota > Bacteroidia > UKL13-3 > UKL13-3 > RGVD01. The sequence goes on along the minus strand of CAIVPY010000328.1, from coordinate 1,894 downwards.
TTCAACCACGAAGAACCTGTAGCTTTAGAACCTGTAACACTTGTTATTTTATTAGGACTAATGCTATCTAACTGAAATGCAAATGCATTGTGCAATGACCCCCCAATAGCTCTAGTAACTATACTATATCTTACCTCTACCACTTGGTTTGAAGCATTGGTAATCGTATTGTATTGATAGTTTAAAACTAAGTCATTGAAATCATAATCACCTTTACCTGGCCATAAATCTTCAAACATTAAAGTGGCATATGAAGCTGAAGGGTAACGGTTGTTAAATGCTTTGTTTACGTCAGTTGGGTATTCGTCATCTGCATCAGCCACGCCATCTGCATCTGCATCTGGTTGTAGGGTGGTAGCAGAAGTGGTATATTTTGTTGAAGTAGAATATATATAAGTAGCACCCGAATAATTGTATTCATAAATGCTAAAGTAATAAAGTGTACCTGCCGTTAAGTTAGTAATTGTTGCTGATTGTCCATCACTGTTATATACTACAGAACCATCTAAATCATCACCTGAACCGTAAGCTGCATTAGCGCTATAGCTGGTATTGTTGGTTGGATTGGTAGAAGATGCTGAACCACTTTTAGCAACAATGATACGTTTAGCACCATTTCCTTTGGTGAAGGTAAATGTAATAGCAGTTTGGGATATTGAAGTATACACTGCAGCCGATGAACCTGTTGTTGGAGTTGATACTTCAACACCAGTACAAACTCCCGATTGTGGTTGAAATCCAATAGTTGAAGTTTCATTATCAGTACCGCTTACTAAGAATGAAACGAATGTTACAGTACCCGTAATTTTTGATGCTACATCAGCATAGCTAGTTGAACCATACCAGTTACAAGTTGCATTTAATGTTCCTGTTCCTGCATGGTAAACGCCATAGGTATTGCCCGAAAAGTTATTGTTATTTACCGAAGCACCTGCTGCATTATTATTAGGTTCAACTGCAAAAGCACTTCCACATCCGGTTACAATATTTCCGGTAACAGTTAAATTAGTTGGGCTGCCAAATAGTTTAATTCCACCTTGACCTAAAGTAGCAGAAGGATAGTTTGAATTGGCAATGGTATTGTTTGTAATGCTAAGGTTTGAATTGGTGCCCACCACCTGCATACCATTATCAACTAAAGTAGTTAAACTATTGCCACTGATGGTTGAATTTTGAATCCAACCCACATCAATTCCTGTTAAACCAATATTGGTAAGCACGTTATTCGTAATTGAACAATTTGAACCTGTCCATAACTTAATACCTGATCCGTATCCACCGCCAAAATAAGTACCTACGGTAGTTCTATCAATCTTGTTATCATTAATTGTCCAAGCAAAATTAGTTACTTGATAACTGCCTAATAATAATACAGCAGCTCCAGATAAATCATGCATGTAATTTTTTTCAATAACAATATTAGTGGGCGTGCTATGGCTTATTCCTTGTATTTGCGTACCGCCCATAATAGCACCCGCATTGGCTGAATTGATAATTTCAAATCCCTTAATAGTAATATTGCTTGCATTAATATATATTGACCTAGTACCAGTTGAAAGGTTTATAATTGCCTCAGTAGCCCTGCTACCTCCATTGGGTGAAGTGCTTGCATTTGGCCCTAATATGGATAGTGCTTTATTAATATTTAAGCTTTCTGCATAAGTACCTGCTGAAGCATAAATGGCATCGCCTGCTGTTGCATATAAAATATTGTTAGCAAAAGTGCTTGTGCTTGTTTTAAACAATTTTCCTGTTTGAATTGTAATCAAGCCATTTTTGCTCGATGCGCCTTTATGAAGCATCGTATTTTCCACGTCAAAACATTGACTAAGACTTAAACTGGAAGCGGCAGTAGAACCAAATGTATTATTAGTCAAATCCAATCTAAAAGAGG
>CAIVPY010000327.1 GCA_903907885.1 uncultured Bacteroidota bacterium | reverse complement strand
TCCCAGTTGTATACAGCTACTTGCCACCTCCTCAGCCTCGTCATATCAAACATTTGGATGCAGTGAGGTTAAATAAATTCTTGGATTATTGCAATTACTTGATTTATAACCGCAGAAAAACCATTTATGTGGTTACAATTTTATTGGTTGTTGTATCTACTATTGGAGCTTTTATGGTTGATAATTTAGGTTATGTGGTAGATGATTTACCGCAGCACAATAAGGTTTACAAAGATTTGAAATTTTTTGAAACCAACCTTAAAGGAACCTTACCATACGAGATTAGAATTAGCACCAAAGAAGAAGGAGGCATCAAAGATTTTGCTACCCTACAAAAAATAAACAGGTTGCAAAAAGACTTGGTCAAAGTGCCCGAATTTGGTAAATCGGTGTCGGTGGTTGATTTTCTAAAATTTGCCAACCAAGGCATGAATGGCGGAGATAGCAATTATTTTATAGTACCTAATGTACTTGATATTAGTAGTATTTTGGCTTATCTTCCTAAAAGCGAAGGAAAAGGGAACATCTTAAAATCGATGGTGGATAGCACTTATACTTCGGCACGGGTAAGCATTCAAATGGCTGATATTGGTTCACAAAAAATCAAAATACTAAATACTATTATCCAACAAAAGGTAGATAGTATTTTCCCTAAAGACAAATACGATGTAAGGCTAACAGGTACAAGCATGATTTACCTTAAAGGCAACGATTACCTCATAAACAACTTGTTGAGTTCGGTGTTTTGGGCATTGCTTCTCAACTCCTTTATGATGATTTTCTTGTTTGCTTCTTGGCGTATGATGTTGATATCACTATTACCCAATATCATTCCATTGATTATGACCATTGGTATCATGGGATTTTTCCATATTAGGCTAAAACCATCTACTATTATTATATTCAGTATTGCCTATGGTATCGTAGTGGATTTCACAATACACTATTTGGCCAAATACCGACACTCTCTCAAAAAACATAATTGGGATATGAAAATTGCCATTCCTGAGAGTTTGAACGAAGCAGGACCAAGCATTATATACACAGCAGTAGCATTGTTTGCAGGTTTCATCATTTTTGCAGCTAGCGATTTTGGTGGTACTGTTGCTCTAGGGGTTTTAACCTCATTAGCCTTATTATTTGGTATGCTCATGAACCTTTTGTTGTTACCATGTATGTTGCTATCCCTTGAGAAATCTATCAATAGCAAAAAAGAGTTTGATACCACTTGGGTGGATGTTGAGCCAGAAGATTAAGTAAAAATAATTCTGAATTAAGTTACTCAATCTAGAGTTATTAAGCATAGATAACAAATTTCATGTTTGTATCTCTTGAATTTCAAAAGGAACAAAATGGTTCTATTTTCAATGTGCCAGATTGGACCCATTCCCAAACTCAAAAAGATTTCTTCTTGCCGCTGTAAACGTTTTGCCACTTGGCTAAACCCACCAATGGCAAAACCTATAAGGCTGTTCAAACCTTGCTCTAAATCTTTTTGCACGTTCTAAGAAAATCAGCTTCGCGAGAGGATTGCATTCCTTCAAAACTCTTGATAGCATTATAACAATAAACAATTTTTTATTAGTATTCCTTAGAATTAGTTTTACCAAATCGAAAATAAAAAAGCCCGCTGAAAGGTTTCAACGGGCTTTAAATATATTTGAGAAAAAAACTATTTGTATTGTTGCAATTTAGCTTCCATGCTCAATGTAGTGTGCGGTACAGCACGTAAACGCTCTTTAGATATTAGTTTACCTGTAACACGACAAATACCATAGGTTTTGTTTTCGATACGAACCAAAGCATTTTCTAAATTCTCGATAAACTTACGTTGACGAGCTGCTAATTGGCTTAAATATTCTTTTTCAGAAGTGGCAGCACCATCATCAATTTTGCTATATGAACTATCAGTATCAGAAGCTGAATTAAATCCAGGACTTGCCATTTGATTTAACAAATTGGTAAGTTCTTCTTGTGCTACTGACAATTTTGAATTAATCAATTCTTTGAACTCAGCTAAGTCAACATCACTATAACGTTTTTTATCTTCAGCCATTTCTAAATCGCTGTATCTGCTGTAGCTGCTTTCATTTGGCACATTTACCACTTCAAGAATTTCTTCTTTGTTGGTTTCAACTACTTTTTTAGGAGATATTTTTTTTACGATAGGTTTTGGTATGAAAGGTTTTTTAGAAACCTCTATTTTCACTTTTTTAGATTTTGTTTTTGCTGGCTTAACCACTTTTGGAGCTACTACCTTAGCTTTAGGAGCTACCGCTTTACTAACTTTAGCTGATGGCTTGGTAGTTTTAACTACTGGTTTAAGTGCCTTTTTAGCTGGTTTTGCAACAGCTTTAACAACTTTTTTTGCAACCACAGTTTTCGTAGGCTTAACAGTTTTTTTAGCAACTGGTTTTACTACTTTTTTCACGGCTTTCTTGGCAACTG
>CAIVPY010000326.1 GCA_903907885.1 uncultured Bacteroidota bacterium | reverse complement strand
CATGCCTTTTTTGCTTTCGTTAAAAGTACCATTGTTGTACGCATGGCTGCCATTCACAAAAGTATGTGCCACTACTGAGTGAAAAGTTTGCCCCTCGAAAGGGCTCCAACCGCATTTGTATAAAATATTATCCTTACTCACAGTGTAACTCTTTTTTAAATCAACCAAAACCAAATCGGCATAATAGCCTTCTCTGATAAATCCCCTGCGATCAATCTCAAACATTTCGGCCACATTATGACTCATTTTTTGAACAATGGTTTCCAACGATATTTTACCTTGATGGTAAAACTCAAGCATGGCATTTAACGAATGTTGAACCAATGGACCACCCGAAGGGGCTTTTAGGTAAGATTGATCTTTCTCGTCAATGGTGTGTGGGGCATGGTCGGTGGCTACCACATCTATTCGTCCATCCAAAACGGCATTGAAAATAGCATCTCTGTCGGTGGCTGTTTTCACCGCAGGATTCCACTTTATATAATTTCCTTTGCTGGCATAATCCGTATCGCTAAACCAAAGGTGATGAACGCAAGCTTCGGCAGTTATGCGTTTTTGGCTAAGCGGTATATCATTCCTAAAAAGTTCAAGTTCTTTGGCAGTGCTTATATGCAAAATATGCAAGCGCGTATTATGCTTTTTGGCTAAACTAACCGCAAAAGAGGAAGAAGCATAGCAGGCCTCGGCACTTCTAATTTTAGGATGAAACTCTGCCGTAATGTTTTCGCCAAACTGCTGTTTTATTCTTTCTGCATTTGCTTTAATCATGGGGTCGTCTTCGCAATGTGTAGCAATCAATGTTTTCACATTTCTAAAAATAGCATCCAAAGCATCCGGATTATCTACCAACATATCGCCCGTAGATGAGCCCATGAATATTTTTACGCCACACACCTTTGTTTCATCTACTTTAAGTAACTCGTCAAGGTTGGTATTGGTGGTGCCCATAAAAAAAGAGTAGTTGGCCAAAGAACATTCGGCTGCACGGGTGTATTTTTGTTCCAACAAATCAATGGTGGTAGCACTTGGGCTGGTGTTAGGCATTTCCATATAGCTGGTAACCCCGCCAGCTATGGCAGCCTTAGCCTCGGTATATATTTCGCCTTTGTTAGTTAAACCAGGTTCGCGAAAATGAACTTGGTCGTCAATAACTCCTGGCAACATATACATGCCAAAAGCATCAATCACCTCATCAGCTTGCATGGCTATGCCATTGGTGTCTATTTTTTTAATAAAATTATCTTTTATAAGCACATCGGCATGGTATATTTTACCTTCATTAACAAGTAGTGCGTTTTTAATAAGAGTGGTAGCCATTTGTTTTTTATTTTCGATTCAGTTGCGAACATAAATAATCTTATTCATCTTTGAGCTTTATAAATAAACCTAAAGCATGGAGAATTTTTTAGATATTTCGTTTCGTTCGGTAATGGTTTATCTGTTTATGATAGTAGCCATAAGGGTATTTGGCAAAAAAGAACTTTCGCAATTATCTATTACCGACCTTGTGTTGATATTGCTAATAAGCAATGCCGTGCAAAATGCCATGGTGGGTTCAGACACATCTTTACTTGGAGGGTTGATGGCTGCAGTAACGCTGTTTGCTATCAATTATTTGTTTAAACTGTTGTTGTATAAATCCAATCTTTTCTCAAAAATTGTTGAAGGCGACTCGTATATGTTGATATACAAAGGCGAAGTGATAGAACGTAATATGAAAAGCCAAAGAATTACCCTGTCAGAATTAGAGGCAGTGGTGCGAGAGCATGGTGTGGCCAGTATTGAAGAAGTGGAGTTGGCTATTT
>CAIVPY010000325.1 GCA_903907885.1 uncultured Bacteroidota bacterium | reverse complement strand
CCCGTCAATACCGTTTTATTTTTATAATTCATCCAATCCAAAACTGCTTCAAGAGATAATTTCAAATCTATTTGGCGCTGAGCGGAGTCGAAGGGTAATTCATAAGGCTCCCATTGTTCAACATATAAATGCTCAATCTCATCCCACTTATCCTTTTGCTTTATTAGCCTTCGGCCAAACCAATAAATACTTTCAAGGCTACGAAGAGAGGTAGTTCCCACCGCTACAATGCGTCCAGATTTCCCCTCAACTTGCCATAATAATTTTTCAATAATTAACATTTCGATATGTATGCGTTCCTCATGCATTTGGTGGCCCTGCATGGTTTCAGCTTTTACAGGTTTGAAAGTTCCTGCACCCACATGGAGTGTTAAATAATTTGTCGATATGCCTTTGTTATGAAGTGTTTGGATTACATTTTCGGTAAAATGAAGTCCCGCAGTTGGCGCAGCCACCGAGCCATCATACTTTGCATACACGGTCTGATAGCGGTTCTCGTCTTCGCCCTCTACATCTCTGTTCATATAGGGAGGCAAAGGTAAAACCCCTGCATTTTCAATCATTTCAGCAAAGCTGATATCAGCATCCCAAGTAAAACGTATGGTAAAAGTATCTTCGTGTTGCGAGATTTTCTCAACTCTTAAGGTGTATTTGCTTTCACTTATCCATAATTCTTTGCTAAGAATACCATCTTTCCATCGCTTTGAATTGCCAATCATTACTTTCCATGTAGCATTTTGCTTTTGCAGAAAAGCCAATTGTGTATCGCTCGAATCTAAGGGTTCAAGGCACATTATCTCAACTTTAGCTCCTGATTCCTTGAAGAAGAAAACACGGGCATGAATAACCCTTGTATTATTAAAGTACAAAGCATCTCCCGCTTCCAACAAGTTAGCTAGCTGATCAAACTGGGTTTCGCTAATCTGGCCATTATTCCATACCAAGAGTTTACTTTGGTCACGGGCCTCTAAAGGAAACTGCGCAATTCGCTCCTCAGGCAAATGGTAGGAAAAATCTTTTATGCTTAATTCTTGAGGATTGTCCATTTAGTTGTAAAACTATTTACCCTCAAACTTCGGTTTTCTTTTTTCTACAAAAGCGTTCATACCTTCTTTTTGGTCTTCGCTAGCAAAACACATATAAAAATTCTTACGCTCAAAGTATAGTCCCTCTTGTAATCCACTATCGAATGCTTTTAAGACAGATTCTTTTGCCAGTCTTACTGAAATTGGGCTCATTTGAGTAACCTCCTTGGCTAATTTTACAGCTTCGTCCAAATACAATTCTTCAGCCACTACCCTATTCACCAATCCTGCTTTCATGGCTTCTTCGGCCGAAATAAATTTACCCGTTAATACCATTTCCATGGCAAGAGCTTTACCAACTGCTTTGGTAAGACGCTGTGTACCACCTGCACCGGGCATAATGCCTATTTTAATTTCTGGTTGACCAAATTTAGCGGTCTCGCTAGCCACAATCATATCGCAGGTCATGGCCAACTCGCAGCCTCCACCTAAAGCAAATCCGCTAACTGCAGCTATTATTGGCTTCTTAGTCTTTCTAATTTGGTCCCAAGTCTCAAACTGATCAATTTTCAACAAATCAATAGCAGTTTTATTTTCCATTTGTTTGATATCAGCCCCCGCAGCAAAAGCTTGTTGGTTACCTGTTATAATAATGCATCTCACATTATCATCATCATCCAAAGTGGACAAAGCGGCTTTCAGCTCGAGCATCAATTGTAGATTCAAGGCATTTAATTCTTTAGGGCGATTTAGCCTAATAATTGCTATGTGCGGTTGATATTCTGATTCAACCAAGATAAATTCGTAATTCATTTTCGAAAAATTATGTGGCAATATTAATTTTTAATTTTCGAGAAATATATAGCTTTGTGTGGCATTGAGCTATAATTAAAAGATAGAGACAAATAAATTTATTAATATTTCTTGTCACAGTGTTGCATTTTATAAAAAATATCAGATATTTGCAGCCCTTATAAAGAAAAACACGGCAATGAGAGTTTGTGATTTAACCGGTAAGAAAGCGATAAAAGGTAACAATGTATCGCATTCCAATGCCAAAACAAAAAGACGTTTTTACCCAAATCTACAGGAGAAAAAATTTTTCATCCCTGAAGAAAATCGTTGGATAACATTGAAAGTATCAACTAAAGCCATTAAAACAATCAACAAAAAAGGCATTACTGCCGTATTGAATGATTTTATTCGTGATGGCGTAATTTAATTATAGGAGAGAAAAGAAATGGCAAGAAATAGAAATAGGATACAAGTTATACTTGAGTGTACCGAGCATAAAACTACGGGTATGCCTGGTATGAGTAGATATATCACTACTAAAAACAAAAAAAATACGACAGAAAGACTTGAGTTGAAAAAATTCAACAATGTTTTGAGACGTGTTACTGTTCATAAAGAAATTAAATAAAGGAGCATAAAAAATGGCTAAGAAAGTTGTTGCAACATTAAAAACCGGTTCAGGCAAAGAATTTGCTAAAGTTTACCGTGCAGTAAAAAACAAAAAAGGAGCATACTCTTTTAAATCTGAAATCGTACCTAATGATAGCGTTAAAGGCTATTTCAAAGGATAATTAATAAAATATTTTATTT
>CAIVPY010000324.1 GCA_903907885.1 uncultured Bacteroidota bacterium | reverse complement strand
TCTTAAAATATGTATTAAAAATTATTATTATTTCAATATTTCTCTCGAAATAACAATGCGTTGCACTTCGCTAGTTCCCTCGTATATTTGGGTAATTTTGGCATCACGCATCAAACGCTCTACGTGGTATTCTTTTACGAAACCATATCCACCATGAATTTGCACAGCTTCAACCGTGGTTCGCATAGCCACTTCAGATGAAAATACTTTTGCCATTGAACTCGCCATTCCATAATCCAAATGATTGTCTTTTAACCAAGCGGCTTTTAAGCATAATAAACGAGCTGCTTCAATTTCGGTTGCCATATCAGCCAACTTAAACTGAATGGCTTGGTGGTGCATAATTTCTTTACCAAAAGCTTTACGTTGTTTTGAATAAGCCAATGCCAACTCGTAAGCTCCACTTGCTATTCCTAATGCTTGCGAAGCAATACCAATGCGACCACCTGTAAGGGTTTTCATGGCAAATTTAAATCCGAATCCATCCTCTCCTATTCTATTTGCTTTAGGCACTTTCACGTCAGTAAACATAATGGAATGTGTGTCGCTACCTCTGATGCCTAATTTGTTTTCTTTGTTTCCAATGGTTACACCAAGGGTATCTTTTTCAACTATAAAAGCATTGATACCTTTGTGTCCTTTGTCAACATGCGTTTGAGCAATTACGATATAATAAGTGGCGGTGTTGCCGTTTGTAATCCAGTTTTTAGTTCCGTTCAAAAGGTAGTAATCACCCTTGTCTTCGGCTGTTGTTCTTTGGCTTGTAGCATCACTACCTGCTTCAGGTTCTGAAAGTAAGAAAGCGCCCCAACACTGACCCGAAGCCATAGGAACTAAATATTTTTGTTTTTGTTCTTCGTTGGCAAAGGTTTCTAAACCCCAGCAAACCAAACTATTGTTAACCGAAACCACTACCGAAGTAGATGCATCTACCTTTGATAGCTCTTCCATCGCTAACACATAACTAACCGAATCCATGCCACTTCCGCCATATTTTGGGTCAACCATCATACCTAAGAAACCTAATTCTCCAAGCTTTTTCACTTGTTCCATTGGGAATTTTTGATGCTCATCGCGTTCTATTACACCTGGTAATAATTCAGTTTGAGCAAAATCTCTAGCAGCTTGCTGCACATTTAATTGTTCTTCGGTAAGTTGGAAATTCATATTCTCTTTATTTTAATGCGAATATATTTTTTAATGAATACAAAACAAGGGCAACTGACTAAAGTTTGTTGCAAGGCTTTTGAATAGATAAGAAATTCTTGTTAAAAAATACGGATTACTCATAAGAAAAAAACAAAAAGAGGCGTAAAATTTACGCCTCTTTTTTATGCTAATATCCAATTAAACTTGTATTCAGTCTCTGGAATTTTCATTCTTTCCGAAATACGAATCAATCTTTCAGGAAGTTTCATAACGTAGTCTCTGGCTTTCTCGCCTTGTTCGTTCAATCCCTTAAGGCTAGCTATACTCCACTCGTCAATTAAGGATTGTAAAATGTCAACATAGTCTAAAGAAGTATATACCCCTAGTCGTTGAGCTGCATCGCTAAAGTTTGCAAACGAATTTGTTTTAACACCTAATTCTCTTAGACATTGTGAAGGCATTACAATTTTTTTCTTCATCATGTCTTCAAAAGCTAGCATCATTTCGTTGGTGTCAACATCAAAAATATTTGAAACGAATGTTTTGTATGCTTTGGCATGGCGTGCTTCATCGGCCGCTACCAAGCCACACAATTTTGATAATATATTACTGCCATCTTGTTTGGCTATAGTTGCCACCCTGCGATGAGAGATATTTGTTGCCATTTCTTGGAAACTGGTATAAACAAAATTTCTGTAGGGGTCGCTGCCAGCTCCATTATTAAAACCATCGGCTATCAAATATTGGGTGGATGCTTCAAACTGTTTCATATCTATGCGACCACACAAGTATAAATACCTGTTTAATATATCTCCATGACGGTTTTCTTCGGCTGTCCAACCTCTAAGCCATTTCATCCATCCATTGTTAGCATATTGGTCAACACCATCTACACCTGCTAACCAAGTTTCGTATGTTGGCAAAGCTTCTTCGGTAATGGTATCGGC
>CAIVPY010000323.1 GCA_903907885.1 uncultured Bacteroidota bacterium | reverse complement strand
GCTTGCTCTGAAATGTCCAAGTTGAAGTGGTCGCCTGATTGGTTTTGTTTTTCAGATATTATTTGCCCTGTCAAGTTGGTGAGTTTAATGTTGGCGTTACTCACTTCATTAGTTAAAGAAAGTGTTGCCATATTGGTAGTTGGATTTGGATTAATTGAAAATGTGTTGCTTCCTTCAGAAATTTTGATGTCGTTGGTACTGGATTGAGTTGCAGTGCCTGCGAAGTAACTGGCATGCCATGATGAATCTATAATAACTCCGCTACTATCTACAAAGTTGAATTGTAATTTTAACAAAGGAAAATGAATTCCATTTGTAACAAACCAATAAGATGCATCGGAGGACTTTTTAACACAAAGGACATTATTAAAAGTTGCAGTGGGTAGTTGCAGTGTTCCATAACCAACCCCAGCCAAGGTATCATAATCAGTAGAGGTGTTAGAAGAAAAGTTGCCGTTATTATTATAACTGTTATAATCTTGATGAGCTTGAGTAGCTATTTGATTAAACCCCATTGGATAAACCATTTCAAAATGAGTTGGGTTAGTTCTCTCAAAATGAGAAAAGTGGCTTGCACTATCATATTTATAATGACCAGCCCACCCCCATTTTGAAGATGAAATTTCGAAAAAACTAATATCTTTGTTGGGGCTAGAACCACCATGGTTTATTGCAAGATTCGATAAAGGCAAACTATCAGCAAAAGGCAAACCTACAGGCGAAATAAATGAAAACATATTAGCTGTTCCTTTGTTTATTAAATTGCTAAAATTCCAAACCATGTTTGCTCCTGCTATATTTGGAAGGGTTGGACTACTAAAGGTTGTATTTTGTGTTAAATAACTATCTCCAACTTGAGGATTAACACCTGTTGAAGTAATAACTGGTTGTGCATTTGCACCAATACCAATGAGTAATAGTCCTAAAGTAATTTTGTGTAATTTTTTTTTCATAATTGTTTGGTTTTATCACTTTTTTTGAAGGTCAACGAAATGAAACTCACTTCAATTCAGACCTATTTTAAGTCGTAAATATAATTGTGCCTTTTTAATGGTAATGTTATTTCTTTTATTCAGTAATAAAACATATTTGAATAGATATATAACTATTTAAGCTGTTGTCGCATTTGTAAATCTTTATCGCTTTTTTTCTAATATTGGGACATTTTTCCCATTTAAAAACAAGCTGATAAAAATCAGAAATCGTAAAAAACAAATCATAATGAATAGTAGAGTCTCCAATGTCATGGTGATTTCTGTCGAATCCATGTGAGCCTGTCGAATCCATACCCCCAATGCTGGCGCAAGTGTTGTGTGCAGGTTTAACGTGGCTCGCTTGTGCCTAAACCCTCCTACAAAGACCCCCTCTTCTTCAGCCACACAAAGGCAAACACAATGGCTAGGATGAAAAACAAATAGGCTTTACCTTCCACAAAATTCTCGAAAACTGAGATATAAAAAGCCACCAAAAGACATGCTATAGCCAAGATAAGCCAATTACGTAAAATCCACTTTTCCATTATTGTTTCAGACTTAAAACCCCTTTGATGTTAAAAAATTTATAATTAGAAAAATCGGTATTGGTTTCCAAACCATCGCTGTAAATAATACGGTCGGTTTGTTTCACACTCACAAATTTTTGAGTAGATATTTTGTTGGTGCTTTCGTCCCAAATAAGCTCTTCGGTTTTCAATGTATCGCCATTCACATTCACAACAATCACATCGTTTCTGGCAGTCATCACCCTTAGGCGGCTGTCGCGTATGGCATACTTGGCTTTTAGGTAGCTGTTTATTTTTTTGCCTTTGCCATAAAAATAAACGGTGATGCCTTTAGGCATTTTAGTTTGCGATTTTATTTCGTTTTCGTAGCGCTGCAATACAGGCGCAAACACACGTGCCTTCACATAGCCAGAGTCGGTATAGTTTATCTCCACATTGCTTCCATCCTCCACAGGCAGGTCGTTTTCTTTTACAAAAACTTTAATCTTTTCCATGTTCTCTTCTTTGCACGAAGCAAACAAAAGCAAGACAAAGGATATGAGGATGAAATGTTTCATGTTTGAATTAGTTAAATGCCATATCAATAAGGGCCAATTGTTCTTTAACATGCACCTTGCTAAAGCCCGTAGCAGGCGATGCACTGCTATTGCGGCTAATGCGCTTCAAGTGCATATTGCTTTCCCAACGATGCAAATGTAGCCATGTGCCCATGTTTTTTGGTTCTTCTTGTACCCAACAGAACTCAGCACCTTTGTATTTATCATAGATAGCAGCCAATTGCTTTTCAGGCATTGGATATAATTGCTCCACACGCACAATAGCCACATCTTTTCTAGCAGTTGATTGTTGGCGCTCCAATAGTTCATAATAGATTTTACCCGTACATAGTAATACGC
>CAIVPY010000322.1 GCA_903907885.1 uncultured Bacteroidota bacterium | reverse complement strand
TTTAATTTTTCCTTTATTTTCTTCATCCTCTAAAGCTCTGAAACCTTTTAGAACTAAGCCAACACCTGTGGCATACATTGGACTTTTTATTTCTTCAATTTTGGTTTTAGCTAAATGCTCGTTTGCATATCCAATTCTAGAGTCAAAACCTGTTACAAATTCTACTAATTTATCAAGGTGGTTCAACTGAGAACCTCCTCCCGTTATTACAATACCTGCGTTTAGCTTTCGCTCTAATCCTGAACTTTTTATTTCATATAAAACAGCCTCGAATATTTCTTCTACCCTAGCTTGGATTACGTTTGCTAGATTTCTTACAGAAACTTCTTTGGCAGGTCGGCCATGAAACCCCGGGATACATACAATTTCATTTTCTTTATTTTCTTCAGCCAATGCCGAGCCAAATTTTACTTTTAGCAGCTCAGCTTGGTTACGCAATACTGAACATCCTTCAACAATGTCTTCAGTAATGATGTTACCTCCAAAAGGTATAACAGCTGTATGTCTGATAATACCATTTTTAAAAATTGCTACATCTGTTGTCCCACCACCTATATCTACAAGGCAAACGCCTGCTTCCATCTCTTCAGGTGTTAATACCGCATCGGCTGAAGAAAGGGGCTCTAAGATTAAGCCGGCTACATCTAAGCCGGCCCTATCAACACATTTAAATATATTTTTGATAGCATCTACATTTCCTGTGATGATGTGAAAATTACAAGATAATCTAATACCTGCCATACCAACCGGGTCAACCACATCGGCAAAATCATCAACCGAGTATTCTTGAGGTAATACATGAATGATTTTATCACCCGGAGGTAAAGCTAAATTTATTGTATCTTTAATTAATCTGTCAACATCATCATAACTAATTTCATCATCATTATTTATGCGACTTATACTATTACGGTGTTGAAGACTTTTGATATGTTGACCTGCAATACCCACATGAACTTTTACTATTTCAAGTCCTATGTTATTTGTTTTTTGCATTGATTGCTTGGCTCTCTCAATGGCTTCGTTTATTGATTTTACAGTTTTGTCAATGTTGCGCACCTCACCTCTAATCACTCCCAAGCTTTCGGCTTTGCCCATGCCCAAAACTTCTATTTTGCCAAACTCATTTCGCTTACCAACAATGGCACACACCTTTGTGGTTCCAATATCTAAGCCAACTATTACTGCATCGTTTTGCATTTTTATATAATTTATTTCTTACAAATTACCTGTCCTTTGTACTTGATGTTGATACTTGAATATTTGTTCCAACCTACTCTGTTTAATCCTTCTTTGTAGAAAACGAACAATTTCACAAACTTCTCATCTATCTCTTCCGCATTTCCAAAAATGATGATGTGATTACCAACTTTAGGTATAAGAATAAACTCATTATCCCTTGTTACAAATATCTGCTCTATTTGTGCTTTCCAGAACTCGTGTTTATCAACATATGATGCAATTTTGTACAATTGGTGTCCTATATATGAGTACACACTATCGTGGTTTTTATACCTCTCGAAAATATTGCCATTTGCTACTAAAACTCGGCTTGTAAACTGCATGGAAAGAGGTACTTTAATTCCAGTTTTGTCAATATAGAATGAACTGTTGTCGAACCTGTAAACCCTCAATATTGGCTCCCTTTGTTCGATTTTTATATTCAGGTTCCCCTTCATGTCATGATACACTTTGGCATTTCGGATATACCTGTTGTTAAGTAGTTTTAGCTCCATGTTGTCGGCATTAATTTCGTCCGTAGTGCTTCCAACTATATTTCGGCTTAGTCCTGTTTTTCTGATTTCTTCAAGTACTTTTTGCCTATTGAAGAATTGCACATTATCAGGAAGGATTTTTATGTTAACCTTCTCTATTTCTTTGGCATCTAAATTTAGATTGACATAGGCTAATGATATCAACAAACCACAAAGCATCATACACCAGAATAATAGTATTCCGATTTTCTTTATGATGCGCAGGGTTTTATCATTAAACAGTTTCATTTATTAAGATAAAATATTTTTTATGGGTTGTACCAATAAATCAATGTCCCCAGCGCCTAGTGTGCAGAATACCTTCGGCTTTGATTGTCCAACTAGGTCCAATAGTTCTTGTCTGCCCACCAAGTGTTTTTTGCTCGTTATCTTATCAAAGATAATGTTGGATGTTATACCTTCAATAGGTAGCTCTCTTGCTGGATAAATGTCTAGTAAATACACTTCGTCAGCAATAGAAAGGCATTCAGCAAAGCCATCCACAAAGTCGCGGGTACGAGTAAATAGATGAGGTTGAAAGGCAACACACACCTTTTCGTCAGGATACATGTTTTTTACTGATGAAATAATGGCTCTTAGCTCTTCAGGGTGGTGGGCATAGTCATCAATAAATATTTGATGGTCTGATTTGATAATATACTCAAACCTGCGTTTAACACCTTTAAATCCAAGCAGTGCAGCACGAAGTTCTTCTTCTGTCACACCTAAAAGCAAACAGGCAGCGCTCGCAGCCACAGCATTTTCAACATTGTGTAGGCCAGGAATACCTAGTTGTAGTTCAGGTATTTTTTGTCCTTTAAAGGTTAAATCAAAATGATAGTTGCCCTTTATGATTTGTATGTTGGATGCATAAGCATCTGCTTCTGATTTGGTAGAATAAGTAATATATGGAACACTTAGGCTGGATATCAATTCTAATTCTTTTTTGATAATTAAGGTACCACTTTCCACTAACCTATTAGCATAGTCAAGAAATGATTTTATTAGTTCATCATGTTTTCCATAAATATCCAAATGGTC
>CAIVPY010000321.1 GCA_903907885.1 uncultured Bacteroidota bacterium | reverse complement strand
ATTATCAATTACACTTGCAGGAATTACATCTAATGAAAAGGCTTTACGGTCGCTCTCGGTACTAGGAAGTGGGGCTCCATTTAAAAAAGCCATGTTATACCTATCATTCAAACCACGAATAATAGCAAATCTATTATCTTGAACCGAAGCACCGCTTATACGTTTCAACACATCGGCTGTGGTTCTATCCGGTGTTTTTCTGATTAAATCTGCAGAAACACCGCTCGATACGGAAGAAGCATTTTTTTGTTGCAAAAGAACGGCATTGGCACTTTCTCTTTTCACTTCAGACCTAATCACCACTTCTTGCAAATTGGTTTTCAATTCCTCCATGGTACAATTCAATATGGTAGCTTCTTTTTGCTTTACTTCAACACCTTTTATGCTCTTTTTGTTGTATGAAATATAACTGAAGACAATATTATAAACTCCTGGCTTTACATTATTAATGCTGTATTTACCTTCATAATCGGTAGTAGCGCCAAAGGAGCTACCCTCTATCATTACAGTTACACCAATTAGGGATTCACCTGTTTTGGCATCCATTACTTTACCAGTAATTTGGGAGGCATGGATAACATTTGCCAATGCAAAAAAGCTTGATAAGAATAAAACAAAAGAAAGCTTTGTTATTGAACTCATTTTTACGTTAAAATTATGCTGCAAAGCAAATCTTAGCGTGTTAGGTTAACAACAATTTAAAGTTAATCAAATGTTATTTCAATGTTAAGGCAATGTTAAGAAAGTCAATAAAATTCCTTAATAACAACCTCGTTTTTAATAAACTTCACACTTCCTATGTTTCCATCAACTATCCGAGTTTGAAGTCAAGCAATAGCAATGATACTATGGGTAATAAATGAAATATGAATTTTCAACATATACAAAAATGAAACTAAATCGAGTTTCTTTTTTGTTTTTAAATATAATTTGATGTTTTACTTTTTAGCCACTGGTTTCAAAATACCTTCATACCTGCTTTTATCGCCTAATACTTTTAAGGCTTCGAGTATATCCTCATCGTGGTCGAAAGCGGTTTCGTAGTGGGCTTTTTGGAAGTAATATCGCTTAGCAATTTCTTCTTCAAGCAATAGTTTAATCTCATCTTTGTTTTTTTCTATATCAGCTTTCTTATCGTGCTGCAATTCTTTCTTCATGCTTTCGTATTGCAATTTCAACCCATCAAAATATTTTTCTTCTTCAGCTTTCTTTTTAAAATCATCCAACGATTTCTCGCTCGATGTGGTATAACCATAATCCTTATCAGCAATAAATTTTTTAAAATCTTCAAAGTCGGCTTCGCTTATTTTAAAAGTTTTAGCTGCTGAAATGCTAGCATTTTTGTAGCGATATTGGGTAGCAAAATCAAAAACCAAAAGTTTGCTCATTAAACTTTGCGATATTTGAGAATAGCTTTTAATAGGTACTGTGATATCAGGATCAACACCTCCCCCATCAAACACTTTTCTACCACTTTTTGTTTTAAACTCTTTCTTCAAACTATCGGGCATATTGCCCACACTTCCATCCTCGTTGCGATGACTATAATCTAATGCTTGAATACATCTGCCAGAAGGTACATAGTATTTAGCTGTTGTAATCTTCACTTGGGCATTATAGTTTAAAGGGCGGGTTTGTTGAACCAATCCTTTTCCAAAAGTTTTTTGACCTACAACAACAGCACGATCTAAATCTTGCAAAGCACCACTCACAATTTCGCTTGCCGATGCTGAACCTCTGCTGGTTAAAACCACCATAGGTAATTCCAAATCCACAGGCTGGTTAAGTGTTCTGTAGGTTTTATCCCACTCACTCACTTTACCTTTGGTGCTCACCACTTCTTGACCAATAGGAGTGAAAATATTTACAATATT
>CAIVPY010000320.1 GCA_903907885.1 uncultured Bacteroidota bacterium | reverse complement strand
TATAAAGTGAAATTGGAAATACAGGGTTACCAAAATCAATACTCAAAAAACTGCCTTCAACGCAATAATGGCAATGGCGTTAGTTTTAGCGAAACCAGCCTGATAAGCGGTATGTCTGCTACAGACTGGAGCTGGTCGCCGCTATTTGCCGACTTTGATAATGACGGTAATAAAGATTTATTTATTACAAGTGGAATTGTAAAGCGCCCTGTTGATCTGGATTATGTACGATTTGTGTCTGATTTAAAAATAAAAGGGTTGGATAATAGCGATAAGTTTGATGATGAGGCCATCAATGCTATGCCCGATGGTTCATCGCATCCTTTTTTATTCCAGGGCGATGGCAAACTTAGTTTTAAAGATGTAAGTGATTCATGGGGCACAGGTAAAATGAAAGGGTATTTTAATGGCGCCTCCTATGCCGACTTAAATAATGATGGCAAGGTTGATTTAGTGATTAACTGTTTGAATGCAGCAGCTGTGATACTTAAAAATAATGCTGTACAGCAAAATGCAATAACAATTTCATTTAGAGGAGCGGGTTTAAACAAATCTGGCATTGGTGCTAAAGCGTATCTTTTTACAAAAGAAAAATCCGGCAACTCCCGCATGCAATATCAGCAATTGATGCTAACCAGGGGTTTTCAATCTTCGTCAGATACCCGGCTGTATTTCGGCCTTGGCGCTGTATCTACTATAGACAGTATTATCATTGTATGGCCTTCCCAAAAAAGTCAGACAATAAAAAATGTGGCGGCCAATAAAGCGTTACTTGTTTTAGAAAATGAGGCAACCGGTTCATTTAATTATAAAGATCAATTTAGTAAACCAGTTTCATTTACAGATATAACAAATGACATAAACCTCAATTGGAAACATAAAGAAAATGATTTTTTAGACTATAATAGCCAATACCTGATACCGCATTTGCAAAGTACAAGAGGACCAAAATTAGCAGTAGCAGATGTAAATGGCGATGGGTTGGATGACTTTTATGTTTGTGGTGCAAAACTGCAGCCCGGCGCTTTAATGATACAAAAACCAAACGGCAGTTTTGCGGCCACTGATACCGCATTATTTGCATTGAACGCTATAAGTGAAGATGTGGATGCGGTGTTTTTTGATGCCAATGGAGATGGATTTATTGATCTGTGGGTAGTAAGTGGCGGTAACCAAATACCCGAAAATGCCATCAGTAATGAAGATCGGTTGTATTTAAATGATGGCAAGGGGCATTTTAAAAAAGCGGTCAATTTTATTAATCAAAAATACGAAAACAAATCCTGTATATCGGTCGCCGATGTGGATCATGATGGTGATCTGGATGTATTTGTAGGCAATTTAGGCAGTGCCACTTCTTATGCTGTTGTTAGGCCATCGTACTTATTTTTAAATGATGGCAAAGGCATTTTTGCTTCAGCGTATAAAAGTATGGCTTTGGATGAATTAGGCATGGTTAATTCATCAGCCTTTGCCGATTTAAATGGCGATGGTTGGCAGGATTTAATTGTAACGGGCGAATGGATGCCTATGAAAATTTTCATAAATAATAAAGGCATTTTTAAAGAAACAAGTATTCCAAATTCTACCGGCTTATGGCAAACCATAACAGCCACGGATGTAAACGGAGATGGATATACCGATATACTGGCAGGTAATTGGGGTCACAATACAAAATTATGGGCAGGTAAAAACGGCCCGGTAAAATTGTATAGTAAAGATTTTGACAACAACGGTTCGGTTGAGCAAATCATGTGTTATACGGTTGACGGTAAAGAATATACATTTTTAGCAAAGGACGAATTGGAAAGGTCATTACCCCTGTTAAAAAAGGCTTACCTCACTTATAGCGAAGTTGCCGGTAAAGATGTTAAATACATGTTTTACGATTTATTTACAGATTATAAAGAGCTGAAGGCGGAAACACTTACTTCATCCAGCTTTATTAATGATGGTAAAGGCAATTTTAAAATGTTGGATTTGCCTGACCATGTACAACTGGCACCGGTCTTTAATTTTTTGCCTCTCAAAGAAAAGGGGCAGTATTTGGCAACCGGTAATTTTTATGGCGTATTGCCATACGAAGGAAGGTATGATGCTTTATTGCCAACAAGCTTTAGTTATGATAAAACGGTAAAAGATTTTATTGTTACGGCAAAGATCCCCACAGCAGACGGCGAAATGCGGGATGCTAAATGGATAAAGGGCGCTGGGGGTCAAGATATTTTGGTAGTTGCAAGAAATAATAAAGGGTTGTTATTTTATAAAAAGAATTAGAAAAACAGGGATCATCAATAGATGAAACTAATGCTGTATTTATGATAAATACACTTATTGTTACAAGTAAAATT
>CAIVPY010000319.1 GCA_903907885.1 uncultured Bacteroidota bacterium | reverse complement strand
ATTTTTTAAAAAAAATATACCCTAACATCATCTGAATAATAATCATTGTTTTTTGGTATAATAATTGGCAAGATTAAAACAACATTGCACCATTTGGTACTTTTTGTTCAGGGGTAATAATTACAATCTCACCCAATCCATTGTTTATTCCGGTTAATAAAAACTCTGATTTAAACTCCGCAATTTGTTTAGGCTCAAGGTTTATTACACCAATTACTTGTTTTCCAATCAAATGCTCTTTGCTATATAGGTTAGTGATTTGAGCTGATGTTTTTTTTATGCCTACCCCAACACCAAAATCTACCCAAATTTTATAAGCCGGCTTTAAGGCTTTTGGGAAATCTTGCATATATATTATGGTTCCAACTCTTATTTCTATTTTTTCAAAATCGCTCCAATTTATTTTTTTCATATTTTTTTGTATCAATGTTGTAAAAAAAGTCCAATCGAAAAACCGATTGGACTCTAATTATATTTATGTTATTCTAAAATTTAAGGTATTGATAACACTCCGTTTGAACTATTTGTATCAATCAAAGGATAATCATTAAAATCAACTGATGCATCTCCATTTAAATCGCTTATATCGTAACCCAAAACACCGTTCGAGCTTGCTATATCTAAACTTGGATAATCGTTAAAATCAACTGAACCGTC
This sequence comes from uncultured Bacteroidota bacterium, assembly GCA_903907885.1. Lineage (GTDB taxonomy): Bacteria > Bacteroidota > Bacteroidia > UKL13-3 > UKL13-3 > RGVD01. The sequence continues at coordinate 3,509 of CAIVPY010000319.1, read as the reverse complement.
TTGGTTAATATCTCCAGTATAAATTAAGAAAATTCCTGAACCATTATTTTTCAAATTACCTCCCTTAGCTTTAGAAATTGAGTTGGTAAAATTGTATCCCGAATTTGAAATAAGTTGAACCGCATTAGCAGACCAAGTCTCAATGCTGTTTCGGTGTATAATACCTATTGACAAACGAGAATTTAAATACACATTTGGAATCATTACTTGAGCTTTACCAGCAGTATCAATAATGGTTTTAAAAGTCCACACCCTCACATTTGTAGAAGTATCTAATAATGATACCATTATTGTATCACATAAACTTAGTGGACTTATTCCGTCAGAATTATTCAATACACTTCTCATTTTTCCATTTTCATAAAAACCTTCAAAATATAATCTTAGATTATAGGCAAACGATGATGGAGATGCGGGATTATTTACTGTTAAATGTGCTAATGTTGAGGTAGCGGAACCACATGTACCTGTTACCGTAACTGTGTAATTACCTGAATCTCCAAAATTGATATTGTTTTTAGTATATGATGAACTTGTTGCCCCGCTTATGTTTACACTGTTTTTCTTCCACTGATATGTCAATGAGCCTCCAGTTGCTGCCACAGTAAACGTAACATTTGAATTTAAATTTAGCGATTGATTAGTAGGATTGCTTGTTATTGCAGTTGATGCAGAAATATTTAGTGAAACTGAATTTGATATAACACTTAACCCAGTATTACTTGATATTACAACCGAATAAATGCCTGTATCAACCAAAGAAATATTGGTAAATGCTAGGGTATCATTTGTAGCTCCTACAATTACCAAATTGTTCTTTTTCCATTGATAACTTAATGTTCCATTTCCGTTTGCTTCAACAAAAAACAGGATGTTGCTATTTGCACATTTGCTCAGGGATTGTGGCTCATTAATAATAGTGAGATTATTTTGCATTCCATCGTGACCAAACAAACCTGTAGAAGTCCCAACTAATAGCTCATCGTAATACAGGAAATTTATCTGTGTTCCAAGCGGATAACTATATCCTAAATACCAGTTTGAGGCGCCTGAAGGAAAATAATACACATCGCTTCCAACCGCCATATAAGCAGTATCGACACCAAATGTAATAGCACTACCTTCAACACCATTGCTTGGCAATCCTGTATAACCAGAAGGAACAAAAGGTGTCCAAAGAGCAGTACCACTCAATACTTTATAGTATTGAGTTGCCGAAATTCCTGTTGAGTTAATACCACATGCGAAAATTGTGTCGTGGGTAGAGCTCACCCAAATATCTTTAATTGTAGATACAATTACAGTTCCAGTACTTGTAGTAGTGTATTGCATATCTTGCGAAACCGACCAAGCAGTTCCACTTCGAGTGAGTTTATAAATACTATAAGGTACTCCAGGGCCTCCGCCCCACTCTACACCTACATAAACAATAGTATCAGTTCCTTCAAGATTAAACTCAACATCCAATACATCTGCATCATGGTAGCCTGATGAGGCAAATAAATATTGCTGACTCCAACTACTACCTCCATCATTTGAATAAAATAAACCTCCATAACTAGAACCATCAATTGATGCTCCCGCAACAATAATATTACTATTCCAAGGGCAAACTTTTATGGCTTCAAAATGATATCCAACTCCTACCCAATTATAAGGAGCATCTTCAGGTGAAAACACTCTTGTCCAACTACTTCCGCTATTTGTTGTTTTATAAACTCTTACATTACCAACAAATACTGTATTAGTATCATTATAATTCATATCTACTGCATAATATGGAGAGCCATCGCCTTGAGGCCATTCGGCATTTGACCAATCTTTAGTTGACTGATAGTTACTCACTTTTCTAATTCCAGACTTAGAGGCAATCCAAGCAGTGTTTTTATCAGTTGTCATTACAATATCTGAAACCTGAACAGCTTCAACTCCATTATCAATTTCAAAAATGGTTAAACCTCTGTCATAAGATGCACCAATGCCTTGATCTGTAGTCATATAAACTACATTGGTATCATTTGGATCTACTAAAACGGCTCCATCGTTTGGATGTGTCTCCATTCCTCCTGGCGTTCCTAAGTCGAACCACGAACCATTTGCACCACTGTTATTGTTATACAACTTACTATAATAAACATAATAAGAACTTGATGTTCCTGAAAAATCGAAGGTATTGCCCGAAACTCCTGACATGCTTGAATTGTAGCTTGACCAAGTAACTGAATTGTCATCAGAAGTGGCAATGTATTTTGTTGTAACTACTGTGTTATAATGTCCACCAATAAACAATCTTCCTGATGGGGCAATGCCAAAGGCAACCCAATCTACTGATGAGGATAAAGTTGTAGGGCTAATATTAGAAAACGTAGTAGAACCATTAAATGCTGAATAGGTAGAAGAAGAAACATATAAACTTGGAGCAGTACCACTTCTTCCTTCAACAAAGAAATAAAGTAAATTGTTTACTGGGTTTACAACTAATTTAGACACACCACCTCCTGATATTGATATAGGTGAACCTGCCGACATGGTTAATGCACCAGTAGTTGGGTTTAATGTTCCAAAATATAATTGCCCTCCAGAGCTAAAGAATATGTAATCTCCTTTAATCATCACTAAACTATATGGACCAGATGAAGCTTCAATAGAATTAGATGATGCGGTGGTTGAAGTTGAATACAAATTGTTACCATAAGTAAAAAATAATCGGCCTGAGCCACTGTGTACAGCCATATTGCTAATGTATCCAAAATTTGAATCGGCATTTAAGGTTGGCATTACAGTCCATGTGGCAAAATTAGCTGAAGATGTTGCTGGAGTTTTAACATTGGTGTAAAACACAGAATTAGCACTTTCAGTAGCACAAAATATTCGTGAACTGTCTGAAGTTCGGCTGTAACCTGCCAAGCCAGTTATTCTGCCTCCATAAACAGCTTCTACATTAGGCGCATTGATAGGCAATTGAGCAAAAGAAATCCTGAATGACATGCTGCATAAAATTATCAGCAATAGATTTAAGTTAGATTTTGTTTTCATAATGGTAAAATTTTAATCAAATTTAACCCTAAAACAATAGCTTTCTTGTCATCAATATTGATGATTTTGTAACATCAGAAAAAATGAAAGTTATTTATTTTCAATCAGATACAATTATTGCAGGAGATGTAGTTATAAATAAGTACAAAAAAAACTTGCAAAATTATGCTGCTTCGTTTATCAATTGGTATTTGTTTAGCATCGTGATTGCTTCTGTTCTGTTTTTAACTAAAAGTTTGTCATAAATTCTTCTCACATGTGTTCTCACGGTGGTAACACTCACAAATATTTTTTCGGCTATTTCTTTATCGCTCAAACCTTCGGCAATAAACAGTAATACTTCATACTCGCGTTTTGATAGGCTAACATGTGTATCTGGAAGCTTTTCTTTGTTGCTGCTGTATTTGCTTTCAAGGCTGTTTAACTCAGATTCGGTTTGTTGTAGTTTGCTTTTTAGGTCAAGGTTTTCAATT
>CAIVPY010000318.1 GCA_903907885.1 uncultured Bacteroidota bacterium | reverse complement strand
CAAACATTACCTATTCAAACTATGGCATGCCGGCAGGTCAACAGTCTGGTGCCACCAATACAATATCAAGTGGAACGGCAGCACAAATTTACATGCGTAAAATCATTCCTACAGTTGGTGCAACATTAGGAACAACTATACCAGCTAATTCAAAAGTTAGATTGTTTACAATGACCATTCAAAATGTAACAAGTACTTCAAGTAATACTCCCGTAGCCTTTTCTACAACAGCTACACCTAACTTAACTTGGAGATTTAGTGGAGCACCGTTTTCAGGATTTACTTATACTGATGGTACTGGTAATGCGGTAACAGTTTTAGGTGGTGCATCAGGAGTACAAAACACCAACCAACAATATTGCTACACACCTGTTTATTGGAATGGAACACAATGGAGCTCTAGAACACCACATTCGGGAGCAGATACATCTTTTACACCAACTACCGCTCACGAAGCTACTATTTACAATGGAACATATTCAGGCTCACTAGATGTGAGGGGATACACTTCAATGGCTGGTACAATTCATACTTTGGCTTCTAGTGAAATATTGAAAGTGAGAACTGAATTGAATAGATTTGGTACTTTAAATAGTAGTTCGTCTTCGATTCATTTTATAGGAAATATTAGAAAACAATCTACTAATTCAGCTTTGGTTGCTAATAAAATATTAGTTAATAATAATAATTTTGGCGTTAACTTAGGTGGTAATTTAACTGTGAATGATTCACTTAACTTAACTTCTGGAATTGTTTCTATAGGAAATTTTAACGTAAACATGGTAACAGGTAAACATTCAAATGCCAGTGCCACATCCTATATACTTACTAATGGAACTGGCGTTTTAAGAATGAATGGTATAACATCTACATCTGGCCCAAGATTGTTTCCCGTGGGAACATCTGCAAGTTATACACCCGCATCCATTACAAACTCATCATTAGTAGCTGATAATTTCCAAGTGTCAGTTTCAGATTCTGTTAAAGCAATAGGTACAAATCTTACTTCAAATGTTGTAAATAAAACTTGGTCTATTTCACAGGATGCACCAGGAAGCAGTGTTACCGTTGACCTTCAATGGAACGCATCAGATGCTCTTGGTACCTTTAATTTTGCAAGCTCATATGTTGCCAATGTTGATGCTACAGGAAAATGGATACCTACTACTGCTACAACTGCTTCGCCTAATGGTTTAGCATTTGTTCAAACACGTTCGGTTGTTTTAAATTCATCATTTAATTCATTTGGTGTGGGTAGCAGTAATTCATTACCTATAAGTTTATTATCATTCACAGGCGCTAAAAAAAGTTCTAATGTTGAATTGTTATGGAAAACAGCTAGCGAAGTAAATGCAAAAGAATTTCAAGTTGAAAGATTAGACAATGCTAATAGTTTTGTTCAAATTGGTTCAGTAAAAGCAGTTGGCAATACTAATAGAATTTCGATGTACTCTTTTGTAGATAATTCTCCTTCAAAACAATCTATTAGATATTATAGATTGAAAATGATGGATTATGATGGAAATTTCAAATACTCAAATGTTATAAAAGTATCAAACGAAAATGTAGGAAATGAAGTAACTGTATTTCCAAATCCTACATCTGAAAAAATTTCTATAAGTAATTCTAATTTAAACTTTGCTTCAATGTCGTTCAAAGTAATGAACCTTACAGGTGAAGTTGTGAAAGTTGGAACTGCATCTATTAACGAAATTAATGTGTCAGACTTAGCTGCTGGTATGTATATGATTTCAGTAACAGACGAATCCAACGAAGCAATTACAGTTAAATTTATCAAGAATTAATAACTCGTAAGATTATAAAAAAAACGGAGATTGAAGTAATTCAATCTCCGTTTTTTTATGTTTTTACCATTGCATCTTTCTAAACTCCCTACACTAATAATTTGCACCGCACTAATCCCAACTCGCTTACAAGCTTGCCTTAAGCTTTATTCTCAAAAACAAACTGTTGTTTATTATCCAAGCTTATCAAAATATTTGAATCTTTTTTTACCGTTCCTGAGAGAATAGCTTTAGATAATTCATTTAATATTCTGCGTTGCAATACACGTTTCAATGGTCGTGCACCATATTGTGGGTCGTAGCCTAATTGAGCCAACCAATCCAATGCTTCATCTGTAATTTGCATATCAATTTGTTGGTTTAATAAGGTTTTCTTAATGCCTTCAAAGTGCATGTTTACAATCTCTCTCACATTTTCGCGTGTAAGTGGCATAAACATAATGATATCGTCAATTCTATTTAAAAACTCAGGACGTATTTGCTTGCGCAACAATTCCATCACATTGTTTTTTGTCTTAGCTAATGTCTCATCATAATTGGCTTCATCCATATTATCAAAACTATCTTGAATAATATGTGAACCAATATTAGAAGTCATAATAACAATGGTGTTTTTAAAATTGGCTGTTCGCCCTTTGTTATCCGTAAGTCTGCCATCATCTAATACTTGCAATAAAATATTGAACACATCGGGATGAGCTTTTTCAATTTCATCAAGCAATACAACACTGTATGGTCTTCTGCGAATGGCTTCAGTTAACTGACCGCTTTCTTCATAGCCCACATAGCCTGGAGGCGCTCCAATGAGCCTACTTACCGTATGTTTTTCTTGGTATTCACTCATATCAATTCGCACCAAGGCACTTTCTTGGTTGAATAAAAATTCAGCCAAGGCTTTGGCCAATTCAGTTTTACCAACACCTGTTGTTCCTAGGAAAATAAATGAGCCAATAGGCTTTTTAGGATCACTTAGTCCTGCCCTACTCCTACGAATGGCATCACTTATGGCCGAAATAGCTTCCTCTTGTCCCACCACACGTTTGTGCAATTCTTCTTCAAGACTTAACAATTTTTCTCTTTCGCTTTGCAGCATCCTTGTTATAGGAATACCTGTCCAGCGTGCCACCACATCAGCTATATCGTCTGCAGTAACTTCTTCTTTCACCATAGGCGAGTGGTTTTGGGCTTCGTCAAGTTTGGCTTTAAATTCATCCAATCGTTTCTCGGCTTCTTTCACTTTGCCATACCTTATTTCAGCAACTTTAGCAAAGTCACCATTTCTTTCAGCTTGGTCCGCATCGTGTTTTAAGTTTTCAATTTCTTTTTTGGTAGATTGAATTCCCTCAACCACTGCTTTTTCACTTTGCCATTTAGCTTTTAACGAGTTTCTGTCAGTTTGTAAATTGGCAATTTCCTCGGCTAGGTGTTTCACTTTTTCGTTATCTCCTTCTCGCTTGATGGCCTCACGCTCAATTTCTAATTGCATAATGCGCCTATCTAACTGGTCAAGTTCTTCAGGAACTGAATCAATCTCTAAACGAAGTTTTGAGGCCGCTTCATCCATCAAATCAATGGCTTTATCTGGAAGAAATCTATCAGAAATATACCGTTGCGAAAGCTCAACCGCAGCAATAATTGCTTCATCTTTAATACGTACTTTGTGATGCACCTCATAGCGCTCTTTTAAACCTCGCAAAATAGAAATGGCATCTTCTGTGTCAGGTTCTTCCACATACACTTTCTGAAACCTACGTTCTAAGGCTTTATCTTTTTCAATATATCTTTGGTATTCGGCAAGTGTGGTTGCGCCAATGCTTCTTAATTCACCACGAGCTAATGCTGGTTTCAATATGTTTGCTGCATCCATTGCCCCTTCTCCCCCACCCCCTGCGCCAACTAGGGTATGTATTTCGTCAATAAACAAAATGATTTCGCCATTGGCTGTGATTACTTCTTTCACCACTGATTTCAGTCGTTCTTCAAACTCACCTTTGTATTTAGCACCTGCAATTAACGAACCCATATCCAACGAAAAAATCTTTTTGGTTTTTAGATTTTCAGGCACATCACCATTCACAATTCTATGAGCCAAACCTTCGGCTATGGCAGTTTTACCAACGCCTGGCTCTCCTATAAGCACAGGATTGTTTTTGGTTCTACGTGATAAAATTTGAAGCACCCTGCGAATTTCTTCATCACGTCCAATTACAGGATCTAGCTTGCCTTGTTGTGCTAATTCGTTTAGGTTTTTAGCATATTTATTCAAAGCATTGTATTGTGCTTCGGCATTTTGCGATGTTACTTTGTTCCCACCTCTCAGTTCTACAATAGCAGCTTTCAAACTCTTTTCGCTTAGTCCTGCATCTTTTAAAAGAATGGCTATTTGGTTTTTTCCATCAAGCATTGCCAACAAAATATGTTCGACCGACACAAACTCATCTTCAAATTCTTTTAGATAAGACTGAGCTTTAAGCAAAAGTTGGTTGGCATCGTTTGATAAATATTGACTTTGCCCTGATACCTTTGGAAAGCCTTTAATAATAGCATCCACCGCAGATTCTATTCTGCTTTGATTGGCATTTAATTTTTTAAATAAATAAGAAATCACATTTTCATCGGTTTGAATCAAAGCTTTTAGGATGTGAGCTGGTTCGATAGATTGTTGCCCGTTTTGCAATGCAATTTGCAAAGCCTCTTGCACTGCTTCTTGAGATTTGATGGTGAAATTATTTAAGTTCATGGTATAATTATTTACTGACGAGAAGTTGTAAGCAATTGAGCTGAAATTTACCGCTTTGTTACAACATACCTAAATTCGTCAATATACATTCCATTGGATTTATTGTGTTTATTTGGCTTGAATACTTTGCAAATCATGCTATTTTGTCAAACAGAAGGAATAAAATTGAACCTTACATGACTTTTTGTAAGCACTAGTTGTACTAGTAGATTGCTATTCTAATATGTTAGAAAGATATTTTAGTTAATCAAGAAAATGAAATGATAATGACTGAAACGAAAATCAAACATCTTTAATGAAATGGACTTGATAAAAGTCACTCTAAAT
>CAIVPY010000317.1 GCA_903907885.1 uncultured Bacteroidota bacterium | reverse complement strand
TTTAATTTTTTACCATTTGGAGATAATGGAGCTTCAACCGATGAAAATGGTAAAATTACAGGAATATTGCCACTTGATGTTCCTGGAAACATAGATCATACCATAACTGTAGCTGCTAGAGTAGAAGATCATGAAACATACGGAACCATTGAGGTAACAAAAAAGGTAGCATGGGCTGTTCTACCAAGAGTAAATCCTATTAGAGGTAGAACTTTGTGGTCTCCAGGAGATAATGCGCCATTGTTGTTGGTTATTTCTTCTGTTACAATAATTGTTTGTATTTGGGGAACAATTATTTATTTGGTGTACCTACTCGTAAAGGTAAAAATAATTGGTAACGAGCCCTAGATTTTCATTTTAACTGTTATTCTTGGGATGTTAAAGAATAACTTCGTCAACTAAAATTCTGTCTTTTTTCTTCCTCTTATCATATGTCTTTTTCCCACAGGACCCGGTAATCTTTCGATAATAAATCCTGCTGCTCGCATAGCTCTTTTCACATCGCCTTTGCTTGAGTACGTAACAATTATACCACCTTCATTCATGTTGTTATGTATTTGCTTAAATAAATCTTCTGTCCATAACTCAGCTTGCTTTGCAGGATCAAAAGCATCCATATAAACAATATCATATTTTTGACTTTCAGATGGATTGAAATAATCTTCTATTCTTATGTGGCATTTGTGTAATGAAAAAATATGACTCAATTCTATTTTTTCGTCCCATTGACAAGAGTGTAATTGACTAAAAATTGCTTTATCTTCATCACTCATCCAATCAGTGTAGTTAAGCTTTGCGGCCAACAATATGTCTATAGGATAGGCTTCAATACCTGTATAAGTACAAGCAATGTGCTTGTTCTTACAAAAAACATATGAGAGAATTGCGTTTAACCCTGTTCCAAAACCTAATTCTACTATTTGTATTGATTTTTGAGGTGTGTTATTATCTACAAAATGTTTTAACCCCGCTTCGATAAAAACATGTAAACTCTCTTGTCTTGCACCATTTGTTGAATGGTAGCATTCGTTAAGTTGAGAGTTGAAAAGTGTATGCGAACCGTCTTTGGTTAGCAATAATGACGGTATAACAGATGATTGCACCGTGCTATTTTATATCTAAAAATAACATAACAGGCAAGTGGTCGCTAAAACCATTCAAAAATTTCATTCCACCAAAAGTTCGTAAGGGATTTCCTCTATATTTTTCTTCAGTTTCGAGCATCCATTCTTTTTCAAATACCTCAGTTGAATTTGCCTGATAGCACACTTTTGTTTTGCAGTTAACTAAATTATTGCTTAACATTATTTGATCTAAAAAATTCCATTCCCCTTTGTGTTTGTAACTGCCCTTCCCTTGCTCCATTAGGCTATACATTGGATTGTAAAAGTCGTTTGACTTAAGTGATTTTATATCACCAGTTGCGCCAATTACACCCTTTATGCTTTCGTTGTTTGGGTAATCATTAAAGTCGCCCATAACAATAATATTTGCTTTAGATTCTTTTTTCAACAAACTATCGCAGATGTGTTTCACTACCCCTGCCACATATAGTCTTTTAGGTTCCGATTCTTTTTCGCCCTCTCTGCGGCTAGGAAAATGGTTAACCAGAAAGTATATATGCTCATTGTTTATGAGCGTGATATTAGCAAATAATATCGCCCTTGTGTTATCACCACCCAATCCTTCAGGATTAATGGTAAATGCTTTGCCTTTTGCTTCTTTTACCAATGCTTTTTTATAAATAAAGGCATTGTCAATTCCTCTTTCGTCAGGTCCTTCAAAAAAAACAGACTGATAATTGCCATTCCATAATTGATTGTTATGTATTAAATCCTTTAATGAGTTGATACTCTCCACCTCACACATACCTAAAAAGTCAGGGTTTAGTGACGAGATAACCCTTGCCATATTGTTTATTTTAGAATTGTATCTTTCAGTATTCCATTTATATTTTCCTTCGGGCAAAAACTCTTCATCATTTTTATTTGGGTCGTTTATGGTATCAAACAAATTTTCTTGGTTGTAAAAAGCTACGCAAACTTTTTGTTGAGCAAAGCCGCTAGTTAGCAAACCTATAAAAGCAAAAACAAATATTATTTTTTTCATGAAGGCAAAGTAAATAATAATGGATGATTTCGCATTGATTTTAAGAATATTATTTTTTCTATTTTCTAAACGCTTACACTGATTTGTAAGATAAAAACAATTACAATACCGATGAATTGTTATATTGCTAAAATGTTTTACTATTTTGTAATTTAAAATAATCAATGAAAACAAAAGAAGAGATTGTAAAAGACTGGCTGCCTCGTTATACTGGAATTGAGTTAGACCAATTTGGAGAATATGTATTGCTTACAAATTTTCAAAACTATGTAGAAATGTTTGCCGATAGGTTTAATACGCAAGTAATGGGCATCGACAAGCCTATGAAATCAGCCACTGCCAACAATATAACCATCATTAATTTCGGGATGGGAAGTGCTATGGCTGCCACAGTTATGGACTTGCTTTCGGCTATCGAGCCTAAGGCAGTATTATTTTTAGGTAAATGTGGCGGACTAAAAAAAGTAACCAAGTTGGGTGATATGATACTACCTATTGCAGCCATTAGAGGAGAGGGAACTAGCAACGATTATATCATGCCTGAAATACCCGCTTTGCCATCATTTAGAATGCAAAAGGTAATTTCATCGGCCATTGTAAAACACGACATGGACTATTGGACTGGTACAGTTTATACCACTAACCGAAGGGTGTGGGAACATGACGAAGAGTTTAAGACACACCTTCAAAAAACCCGTGCCATGGCTATAGATATGGAAACTGCCACCATTTTTATTGTAGGTTTCGTAAATAGTATACCCAAAGGAGCTTTGCTGTTAGTAAGCGATAATCCGATGGTTCCTGAAGGAGTAAAGACATCTAAGAGTGATGAAAATGTTACCAAAAAATATGTACAGAAACACCTTGAGATAGGTATTGACGCTTTGATTGAATTAAGCCAGTCAGGTGAATCGGTAAAACATTTGAGATTTGAGTAAAAGCATATTTTCGTAGTGAGCTTTATTGCATGCAAAACATTTAAGTTGATTTTATACGTTCGTTTTAATAAAATTCTATGAAAAATCGCCTGCTGTTTTTGTCTATTATTCTTATCTTGATGAATAAAGGTATGGCTCAAACACAAGCCAAAACCAATTTTCTTAATAAGAATAGATTTGGAGTAGGTGTAAATATTTCTACAAATGGTGTGGGCGCTCAACTTGCTTATTCCATTCTGAAAAAGAGTAAATTAATCGCTAGGGTAGAAAGTAGATACTTTTATTCTGATATTAAAGATAAGGAGATTACAATATATCGATCTCAAATGTTAGTGAATGGCTATATTAAAAGAGGTTCAATAGGTTTTATGCTTGACTATCATCCTTTTGGTAATTCATTTAAACTTAGCTCAGGCTTTGCAATATTGTTTAATGAAATAAATAATGTTGTGAGTTATAAAGATTCAGTACCTAATGGAAATATTAATATCAGTCCTGACGAAATTGGAACTATAACTATAGGTTACAATCTAAAATCTAGTCCTTATTTTGGGATTGGTTTCGGTAAATCAGTGCCTAAAAAACGTGTTGGTTTCTGCTTTGAAATTGGATTTTATTATACTGGAATTCCAACCATTAAAACTAGAGCTACAAAAATGTTAGAGCCCATTTCAACCATGCAATATCCAGTTTTGGTAAATGATTGGTATTATGGCAATTCCTCTGATTTGTTGTTTGATGAATTGTCGTTTCTGCCAGTTATCAATTGTGGTTTGAATATTAAATTGGGTAAAATAGAAAACTAAATTCTAAGCAGTTTCTATATTGCCCCGCAAATTTTCATTAAACTTGTAC
>CAIVPY010000316.1 GCA_903907885.1 uncultured Bacteroidota bacterium | reverse complement strand
TTTGGTTTTGGATTATCAAACATTATTGATAATATTCCCTTTAATACGGCTGCATTGCCAACTATAAAAACCTTTCCAATAAACTATAACCCTAAATTTTATTTAATTGGAGGTATTTTTTCTATCGTTACTACTTATTTGGCGGGCTATTTCCCATCACGCAAGGCAAGTAAAATTGATCCTGTTGTAATAATTAGAGGAAAATAGTATGAGCGAATTGATTTTACAGGCAAACAAAATTTCTAAATACTTTCACGATCCAAGCACTATTCAAGTGTTGAAAGAAATAACATTCACTTTAAAGAAAGGTGAATTTACTACTGTTACAGGTAAATCGGGATGTGGGAAATCAACTTTGCTATATATATTATCTACCATGGATACCGACTATTCTGGCGATTTGATGATTGATGGCGTAAGTATGCGTGAAAGAAAAGAAGCTGAATTGGCGAAGGTTAGAAACGAAAAAATAGGCTTTGTATTTCAGTTTCATTATTTGCTTAACGAATTTTCAGTATTAAAAAATGTGATGCTTCCTGGTTTGAAATTAAGTAAGTATTCTGAAAAAGAAGTTGAAGAACACGCTTATCAAAAGTTAAAGATTCTTGGTATTGAAGCTGAGGCATTAAAAAAACCTAATCAATTGTCGGGGGGGCAAAAACAAAGAGTTGCCATTGCTCGTGCATTGATTAATAATCCTCTGATAATAATGGGTGATGAGCCTACAGGAAATCTAGATAAAAAAAATTCTGAAATAGTGTTTGATATTTTTAAAGAGTTGTCAGATGTTTATAATCAATCATTATTAATAGTTACACATGATAATGAGTTTGCTTCTAAAACAAATAGAACTATAGAAATGGAGGATGGAAATATCATCAAAATGTAAGAGTAATTATTGTTTTAATCAAGTTGAACCTAGGCAAATTTGTCATTAAAAAAATGATCAATTTGATCCTTCATTTCATTCACAGATGTCATGTCGTTTGCTTTAATACTTCCTTGGGCAAAGTTTGTATTGTAGTCTTTAGCCCAATTTTTATGTTCAATAGCAAGTTGTTTAATAGCATCCACTACAAATTTAACTTCAGCATCGGTGTGTGTGGGATGAAAAGACATTCTAATCCATCCAGGTTTATTAGAACAGTTTCCATGGCTAATTTGATTGGTTATTTCGTTTGATATTTCGGGAGTTACGTTTAGTAAATAGTGTCCATAAGTCCCCGCACATGAGCATCCGCCTCTGGTTTGTATTCCAAATTTATCGTTTAGTATTTTTACGCCTAAATTATAATGCAGGTCATCAATATAAAATGAAACAATTCCTAATCTTTTTTTATGCTGTTGTGCCAGTATGTGTATATTATGAATATCAGACAAAGAATTCCATACAATATCCAATATTTCTTCTTCACGTTTTTGGATATTTTCAGACCCCATTTCGTTTTTTAATTGCATACATAGGGCTGTTCTTATGGTTTGCAAAAATGCAGGGGTTCCACCATCTTCACGGGCCTCAATATCGTCAACATATTTATGATGTCCCCAAGGGTTAGTCCAATCTACGGTTCCACCTCCAGGATTATCAGGAATTAAATTGGTATATAGTTGTTGATTAAATATTAATACACCTGTAGCTCCTGGTCCACCTAAAAATTTATGTGGCGAAAAAAATATGGCATCTAAATACGCACCTTTTGTATCGTCAGTATGCATATTAATAGCCACATAGGGAGCTGAACAGGCAAAATCAACAAAACACAACCCTTTGTTTTGGTGAAATAGCATAGCAATCTCCATATACGGAGTAATAATCCCAGTTACATTTGAACAAGCTGTTATTGCAGCAATTTTGGTCTTTCTGTTTTTATATTTTTGAAGTTGAATATCGAAATTTTCAACCGATACCAAACCAGTTTCGTCTGGCTGAACCACAACTACATCGGCAATTGTTTCAATCCAAGAAGTTTGATTGGAATGGTGTTCCATGTGAGTAATAAACACAATGGGTCTGTCTTCTTCTGATATGTTTATTTGGTCTTTAAATGACTCATGAATCTTTAAACCCAATATGCGTTGAAATTTATTAACAACACCTGTCATTCCTGAATTTGAAGATATTAATACATCATTGGAATTAGCTCCTACATGATTTTTAATAATATGTTGTGCCTTATGATAGGCATAAGTCATTGTTGAGCCAGTGTCGTTGGTGTCAGTATGTGTATTGGCTACAGAAGGTAATATTTGTTTGATTATTCTTTCCTCAATTGGCAAATACATTCTACCACTTGCTGTCCAATCTGTATAAATTATTCTAATCGACTCGTGATATTGAGTTTTGATAGTTTTATTTTGACCTATTATATTATTGCGATATTTTATAAAAAAATTTTCCATTAATAAATCTTCTATAGCTCTATTTAAATGCAAAATCTTTTTTTATTACCCAAATCAATTGGAATAATTATGTGAATTTTGCTTTAGTTTACTTTTATATTTTCAAATATATTTTTATAAATTAATAATACAATTACAATCCATTAAAAGTGTGTGATTGATTTTATTTTTAGATTTTTTTTACAAATCGAACTAATTATGGAATTCTAATTGTCATATCATCCAACTTAATTTAAATCTAAATTTCAATTGTTTCTTTAATTCTTTTATATATCGAAAAACAGAACCCTATTATCATAATAAATGTACCAGCCCAAACTAAGTTTATCCAAGGAAAAACGATTG